>CAZVLI010000007.1:11086-17800 GCA_964627965.1 uncultured Rhodospirillales bacterium | reverse complement strand
GGAGGTCGGCCGCGGCGGCGTCTTCCTCGCGACCGAAGTCGAGGTCGCGCTCCAGCTTCCGGAAGTAGGGCAGGACGCCATCCCACGACCATCCTGCCGCGCCGCGCTCTTCCCACTCGTCGTAGTCGGCCGGCGCGCCGCGGTTCGCCATCTGGCCGTTGATCGATGAGCCGCCGCCCAGCACCCGCGCCTGTTCGTATTTGCGCAGCGGCGGTCGTTCGCCGTCCGGCCGGTTGTGCGAGATCACCTCGGTGGTGACCTTCAGTTCGGTCCAGTGGAACCGGTCGTCCAGGTAGGCGGTGCCCGGGTAGGTGTCGAGGATCACCTTCGGCACGTCGCCCGGGGGCGTGTCCTGCCCGGCCTCGCACAGCAGGACCTTGTTGCCGCCCCGCGTGCTGAGACGATTGGCCAGCACCGAGCCCGCCGATCCGCCGCCGACGATGATGTAGTCGTAGGTCATGACGCTCCCCGCGGCCGGTCCACGCCAGCCTGTCGTTGTTCGTTGAATGCTGCCCTGTGCGCATCGACGCGCACAAGTCGGCGTCCTAAGCTTCACGGCAGCGGGAGGGCGAGAAGAATGACGCAAAGCTTCGAACTGGTCGTCAACGGCGAGGCGCGGCGGGTCGAGGCCGCGGCCGATACGCCGCTGATCCATGTGCTCAGGAACCAGCTCGGCCTGATGGGCACGCGCTACGGCTGCGGCCTGGAGCAGTGCGGCAGCTGCATGGTGCTGCTCGACGGCGAGCCGGTGCACGCCTGCACGCGCGCCATGGACGCCGCCGACGGTCGCACAGTCACCACCATCGAAGGCCTGGGCACGACCGACGCCCTGCACCCGCTGCAGCAGGCTTTCCTGGACGAGCAGGCGGGTCAATGCGGCTACTGTCTGGCCGGCATTCTCGTGTCGGCCAAGGCGCTGCTCGACCGCGATCCCGACCCCGACCGCGCGGCCATCGTCGCGGCGCTGGACGGGCATCTCTGTCGCTGCGGTGCGCACACGCGGATCATCCGCGCTGTGGAGCGTGCCGCCGCGGCGATGCGCGGGGAGGCTGGCCGATGAGCGCGCCGACGCTGCCCGCCAGCCTCACCACCAACCCGCGTATGGACCGCTGGATCCGGTTCGAACCCGACGAGACCGCCCGCGTCACCTCCGGCAAGGTCGAGATCGGCCAGGGCATCGTCACGGCGCTGGCGCAGATCGCCGCCGACGAGCTCGACCTGCCGCTGGACCGGGTCGCGATACTGTCGGGCGACGCCGATGCCGGCCCGGACGAGCTCTACACGTCGTCCAGCCTGTCGATCATGGTGTCCGGCGCGTCGATCCGGCTGGTCTGCGCCGAGGCGCGAAGCCTGCTGACCGAGCGTGCGGCGCTGCGGCTGAACTGCGCGCCGGCGGACCTGAGTGTCGTCGAAGGCCGCTTCGTGCGCGGCGACGAGGACACCGGCCTGAGCTACTGGAGCGTTGCCGGGGAAGTCGACTGGACCCGCGAGGCGACTGGCGCGGCACCGACCAAGCCGGTCGAGAGCTACAGCGTCGTCGGCCAGCCGGTGGCCCGCCGCGACCTGCCGGCCAAGGTCACCGGCGCGGCCTACGTCCACGACATGATGCCCGACGGCGTGCTGCACGCCCGGACCCTGCGCCAGCCCGGGCGGGGTGCCACGCTGACATCGCTCGACGAGGCGGCGATCCGCAACGCCGCCGGCGGCGATATGGAGGTCGTGCGCAACGGCAACTTCGTCGCCTTCGTCGCCGACGACGAGCTGGTCGTCGAGCGCGCCGCGCTGGCCGCGCCGGTCCATGCCCGCTGGGAGAACGTACGCGATATTCCGGAGAACGACGGCGAGGCGACCTCGCTGCCCGCCAAGCCGGCGATCGAGCGCGAGCTCGGCGCGCCGGATAACCCGGATGCGCAGGGCGAGCTGTTCGAAGCAACTTTCTCGCGGCCCTACGTGGCGCACGCGTCGATGGGGCCGTCATGCGCCCTGGCGCGGTACGAGGACGGCAAGCTGCAGCTCTGGTCGCATGGCCAGGGCATGCACGCGTTGCGCCGCAACGTCGCTGCCGTGGTCGGTCTCGACGAGGACGCGGTGAGTGCGCGCCACGTCGATGGCCCCGGCTGCTACGGCCACAACGGCGCCGACGATGCCGCGCTCGATGCCGCCCTGGTCGCGATGCAGAAGCCCGGCCGGACGATCCGCCTGCAATGGACCCGCGCCGAGGAGTTCGGCTACGAGCCCGTCGGTCCGGCGATGCTGGTGAAGATCGCCGTCCGCCTCGACAACACTGGCCGTCCGACCGACTGGACCACGGATGTCTGGAGCCCGACCCATGTGCAGCGCCCAGGCAGCGGCAGCGGCTACCTGCTCGCCGCCGAGGCGCTGCCCGAGGCGCCGCCCGCAGTGGTGCCGACCGATCCGCCGGAGGAGCGCGGCGGCGGCGGCACCCGCAACACCGTGCCGCTCTACGACGTGCCGGCGCACCGCGTCCGCCACCATCTGACGCGCGAGGCACCGGTGCGGACATCGGCGCTGCGCACGCTGGGCGCGCTGCCCAATGTCTTCGCGCTGGAAGCGGTGATGGACGAGCTGGCGGCACGTGCCGGCGAGGACCCGCTGACCTATCGCTTGTCGTTGCTGTCCGACACGCGCGCGCGGGCGGTGCTGGAGAAGGTCGGCGAGATGGCGAGCTGGTCCGCCCGCGACCGTGGCGGGCAGGGGCGTGGTCTCGGCATCGCCTTCTCGCGCTACAAGAACACCGCCGCCTACTGCGCCGCCGCCGTGGCGGTGACGGTCGACGAGGAGGTGAAGCTGGAACACGTCTGGCTCGCCGCCGACGCCGGCCTGGTCATCAACCCGGACGGCATCCGCAACCAGCTCGAAGGCGGCGCGGTACAGGCCGCGAGCTGGACGCTGAAGGAGCAGGTCCGCATGGCCGGCCCCGGCATCACCTCGCTCGACTGGGATAGCTACCCGATCCTACGCTTCTCCGAGGTACCGGAGATCGACGCCGTGCTGGTCGGCTCGCCGCACGACCCGTCGCTCGGCGTCGGCGAGTGCTCGGTCGGCCCCACGTCGGCGGCGATCGGCAACGCCGTGGCGCACGCGCTCGGCAAACGCATCCACGACATGCCGCTCACACGCGAGCGCATCATGACGGCGCTGCTGCGCTAATCACAGCAAGGACGACACATGCCCAACGAGACCCAGGCGGCCGAGCGGCCGCTGACCAGCGACACCATCGAGACCCTGGCGAACCGTGTCAGCGTGCGCGCCTTCACCGACGAGCCGGTGACCGACGCGCAGGTCGACGCGGTGCTGCGCGCCGCCTTTCGCGCGCCGACCTCGTCCAACATTCAGTCCTACAGCGTCGTCGTGGTGCGCGATAAGGACACGCTGGCCAAGCTCGCGGTGGTGACGTCGGGCCAGAAGCACGTTGCCGCCGCGCCGGTGTTCCTCGCCTTTTGCGCCGATCTCACGCGCATCGATGCCGCGGTGCGTTCCAAGGGCGGCAACATCGACAGCAACAACCTCGAAACCGGCCTAGTCAGCTCGATCGACGCGGCGCTGGTCGGCATGTCGGCCTACCTGGCCGCCGACTCGCTCGGCATGAAGGGCGTGATGATCGGCGCGGTGCGCAACGATGCGGTCGAGACCGCCAAGATCCTGGGCCTGCCGAGACGGGTCTATTGCGTCTTTGGCATGGTGCTGGGCTGGCCCGACGAGGCGCCGCAGCAGAAGCCGCGCATGGCGCAGGACGTGGTCGTGCACTACGAGCAATACGGCCGGCGCCAGGACGGCGGCGCCGTCGATCCGGCCATCGCCGCCTACGATGCGGCGCTGCGCGCGCACTACGAAAGCGTCGGCAAGAAGACCACGCCCGACAGCTGGTCGCACGACATGGGCAAGAAGTTCATGCCTGAGCCGCGCCAGAACCTGCGCGCCCAGCTCGCCGCGCAGGGCTTCGACTTCATCTAGGTGCGAGGCCTCAGCCGAGAATGACGTGCTCGGTGGTGAGGATGATGTTCAGCCGGTCGGTATCGATGAAGTTGGGTTCGTCGGCCCGCGTCGCCGCGTAGGCCTCGCTCTTCGCGCCGTCTCGCATGGCGTCCGTGCTCTCGAACCAGGTGACGGCGATACCGTCGTAGACCGGCTCGTTGCCGTCGCGGTAGCCGCCCGCCCGGCAGTGACTCTGCACGTAGCGCCGGATGCTTGGGATCTTCGCGGCCAGCGGCCCGTGCACGTCGCGCCAGTAGCGTTGGTAGTCGGCGACCGACATGCTCGACTTGCGGTGGATGAACTCGACATTCTTGATCGCGTTCGCCGGCGGCGGGTTGTCGACGATCACGTGCTCGTCGCAGACCAGCAGGACGCGCGTCGCGGGATCGATGAACTTCGCCTCGTCGGCCATCACGGCGGCGATCTCCGGTGTGTCGTTGGTCGCCTTAAGCGCCGCCATGTCGTCGAACCACAGCTCGGCGATGCCGTCGTGGACCAGCTTTCGCCCGCCGCGATAGCCCGACGGCCGGACGTGGCTCTGCACGTAGCGCCGCACGCCCGGCAGCTTCAGCACCGCGTCGGGGTGCTTGTTCAGCCAGTAGTCCTGGAACGCCTCGACCTCCATGCCCGGTATGCGGTTGATGGCGGCGATGACCTTGATCATGGCGTTTCCTCCCCACGTGCAGTCTAGTCGATCCGCCCACGGCGTTGGAGCCGGATGGGCCGATGCTCTAACATTGGCCCATTCAACGGGAGCAAGACGATGTCGGGCGAACCACGCCAGTTCGACTACAGCCAGTACGGCGGCCTGCTGGTCGAGAAGAAAGACAAGGTGCTGACCATCACCTTGAACGATCCGGACAGCCTGAACGCCTTCAATCAGGCGATGCACTTCTCGATGACGCGGATCTGGGACGACGTGAACGACGATCCCGATGTCCATGTCGTTGTGCTGACCGGCGCCGGCCGGGCCTTCTCCGCCGGCGGCAACGTCATCGCTATGCAGCAGAAGATCGACAAGCCGGAGCTGTTCGACGACACCGCGATCGAGGCCAAGCGCATCGTCTTTCGCATGCTGGAATGCGACAAGCCGATCATCGCCCGGGTCAACGGCCACGCGGTCGGGCTCGGCGCCACGGTGGCGTTGCTCTGCGACATCATCATCGCCTCGGAGAACGCCAAGATCGGCGACCCGCACGTCAACGCCGGCCTGGTCGCGGGCGACGGCGGCGCGCTGATCTGGCCGCAGCTCATCGGCTATGCCCGCGCGAAAGAATATCTCCTGACCGGCGACCTGATGACCGCCACGGAGGCTGAGCGCATCGGCCTGATCAACCATGTCGTTTCCGCCGAGGAGCTCGACGACAAGGTTTATGGCCTGGCCAACCGGCTCGCCGCCGGCGCGATGAAGTCGATCCGCTGGACCAAGCAGACCATCAACATCCCGCTGCGCCAGCTCGCCCACTCGATGATGGACCTGAGCCTGGGCCTGGAGACGCAGTCCAACCTGACCGAAGACCACCAGGAGGCGGTGTCGGCCTTCGCCAACAAGCGCAAGCCGTCCTTCACCGGCCGCTAGACGGAGACAACATGCAGCTACAGTTCACCGACGCGGAACTCGCTTTCCGCGACGAGGTCCGCACCTTTCTGCGTGACGCCTTGCCGGCGCACATCCGCGAGCAGACCATCCGCGCGCCGTCCTACGTCTCCTCCGACGACACCCGAGAATGGCACCGCATCGTCCACGAGAAGGGCTGGGTGGCGCCGAACTGGCCGGTCGAGTTTGGCGGCACTGGCTGGTCCGCGACGCAGAAGTACATCTACGACGAGGAATACCAGGCGGCGCAGGCGCCCCGGCTCAGCCCCTTCGGCCTCGACACGGCGGGCACCGAGATCTACACCTTCGGCACCGACGAGCAGAAGCAGCGCTATCTCGGCCCGATCCTGTCCGGCGAGGAACTGTGGTGCCAGGGCTACTCCGAGCCCGGCTCCGGCTCCGATCTGGCGAGCTTGCAGACCCGTGCGGTACAGGACGGCGACGACTATGTCGTCAACGGTCAGAAGATCTGGACCAGTCACGCGCACCACGCCGACATGATGTTCTGCCTGGTGCGCACCGACACCGAGGTGAAGCAGCAGGCCGGCATCTCCTTCCTGCTGATCGACATGAAGACGCCGGGTATCGAGGTGAAGCCGATCATCTCCATCGACGGCGGCCATTACCTCAACGAGGTCTTCTTCTCCGACGCGCGCGTGCCGGTCGCCAACCGCATCGGCGAGGAGAACAAGGGCTGGGACTATGCCAAGTTCCTGCTCGGGCACGAGCGCAACGGCATCGCCGGCGTCGGCAAGTCAAAGACCAAGGTCACCCGGCTGAAGGAACTGGCCGGGCTGGAGCACGCCGACGGCGGCAAGCTGGCCGACGATCCGACCTTCCGGCGCAAGCTCGCCGCCATCGAGACCGAGCTGATGGCGCTGGAGCATACCCAGCTCGGCATGCTGTCGCGCGAGGCCGGCGGCCATCGGCCGGGCGCGGAGACCTCGATGCTGAAGATCTCCGGCACCGAGATCGAGCAGGGTCTGAACGAGCTGATGGTCGAGGCGATGGCCTATTACGGCCTGCCCTACGAGCTGGAGATGCTGCGCGCGGACGGCAACGCCGAGCCCGTCATCCCGGAACACGGCCTGGGCATGATGACCGAGCATCTGCTGCGCCGC
>CAZVLI010000007.1:0-11071 GCA_964627965.1 uncultured Rhodospirillales bacterium | reverse complement strand
AACGAGGTCCAGCGCAACATCCTCGCCAAGCGCGTGCTGGGTCTCTAGCTCTCGCCGATGCCGCGCTGGTAGGTCGAGGGGACCATGTCCTTGACCGACTGCGCGCGCTTGGCGAGCCAGAAGGACTGCGCCGACGGCACCGTGTCGAAGGCGCCCTCGACGCCGAGCTTGCGCGCCGCGTCCATCGGCCAGTTCGGGTTGTAGAGCAGCTCGCGGGCCAGCGCGATCAGGTCGGCCTTGCCCTCCTGCAGGATCGCCTCGGCCTGGTCGGCGTGCACGATCAGGCCGACCGCCATGCTCATCAGCCCGCCGTCGTTACGCAGCCGGTCGGCGTAGGGCACCTGGTAGCCGTAGCGGACCGGGCCGGTGCCGACCACCGGCGCGCCGCGCATGCCGCCGGACGAGCAGTCGATCACGTCGACGCCCTTGTCCTTGACGATGCGCGCCAGCGCCACCGACTGGTCCGGACCCCAGCCGGCGTCGTCCTCCACCGACAGGCGCAGGAACAGCGGCTTGGACTCCGGCCACACCTGGCGCACCGCCTCGACGATCTCGATGCACAGCCGCATGCGGTTCTCTTCCGAGCCGCCATACTCGTCGTTGCGCGTGTTGGAGTACGGCGACAGGAACTGGTGGATCAGGTAGCCGTGCGCGGCGTGGATATCGAGCACGTCGAAGCCGGCTTCGTTCGCGCGCCGGGCCGCCTGCGCCCAGTGGTCGATGACCTCGGGGATCTCCGCGCGGGTCAGTGCGCGGGGCAGGGGATCGGTCTCCGGCGAGGCCAGCGCCGACGACGACACCAGTTCCCACTCGTCCCAGTCGTCGATCTCCGGCGACGGCTCCAGCGGCTTGCCGCCTTCCCACGGCCGGAAGCGGCGGGCCTTGCGGCCGGAATGGCCGAGCTGGATGCCGGGCACCGCGTCGTGCTGGCGGATGAACTCCACGCAGCGCGCCAGGCCTGGCACGAACTCGTCCTTCCATAGGCCCAGGTCGCCGACGGTGCCGCAGCCGCGCCGTTCCACCTTGGTCGACTCCATGATCACCAGCCCCGACCCGCCGGCGGCGTAGCGTCCGGCGTTCATCAGGTGCCAGTCGGTCGCGAAGCCCTTCTCGGCGGCGTACTGGTGCATCGGCGCGACGACGACGCGGTTCTTCAGTGTTACGTCGCGGATCTGCAGCGGCTGAAACAGCAGCGGTGTGGTCATGATCTTGTCTTCTCCTGTTGCCTCAGCCTTCGAGGATGATGCGTGTCAGCTCGTCTGGCGTGCTCAGCATCGGGTAGTGGCCGGTGTCGATCTCGTGCCAGCGCGCGCCCAGCGCGTCGGCGCAGCGTTTCTGGTGCGCGCGTCCTGGATTGCGTGCTTGTGGGCAGTGGATCACCGAAGCGTCCCAGGATTGCGTCCAGAAGGTCGGCAGCTTCACCGCCTGCGTGAAGGTGGCGATCGGTTGCAGGGTGAGCCGGTCGGCCGCCCATTCCGCCATGCCCGGCGGCAGGCCGGCGAACATCCGCGTCACGGCGTCCTCGCGCGACGGCGCCAGGCCCAGGTCGTTGCGGATCGCGGCCGGCGGATCGACGATGTCGGTGACCGCCTCGCCGTCGAACAGCGACAGCGCATCGGCGAAGACCAGCCGTGTGATCCGCTCCCGTGCACGCTCCGCCGCGGCCGCCATCACCATGCCGCCCGATGACGTGCCGACCAGCACCGCGTCGTTCAGGTCGTGGAAGAACAGCAGGTCGGCGATCTCGACGCCGTGCGACTCCGTGTCGATCCCGGGCCGCAGCTGCGCGCGCCGCTCACCGCAGCCGTCCAGCGTCGGCGCGTGCACCTCGTGCCCGGCGGCGCGCAGCCGCTCGACGACGGGCTTCCATATCCAGGCACCCTGATAGGCGCCGTGTATGAGCACGAAGGCGGTCACGCCGACAATCCTCCCGGAGATTTCCCGCCATTCTGCCCGCGTCAGCATGCCGGCGCCAAGCTATCGAAGGCAGGACAGGTTGCGAGTCGAATGACTATCCTCGGAACCGGATGAGGAGGCCATTGGGGTGATCGAGAAGCCGCGGGCGCGAACGGCGCCGAATCTGCTCGACGAGATGGCACGACGACAGCCCGGGCACGAGGCCGTCGTCGATGGTGAGCGCCGCTGGACCTATGCCGATCTGCGGCGTGAGGCGATGTCGGTCGCCGCCGGCCTTTCGGCGCTTGGCGTCAAGCCAGGCGACCGCGTGGCGATCCTGATGGGCAATCGTGCCGAATGGCTGGCCAGCTACTTCGCGATCCTCGGTCTTGGCGCGACGGCGGTAGCCTTGAACACCTGGCTGACCCCGGCTGAGCAGGCCTATCAACTCAGTCATGCGCGCGTGTCGACCTTGATTCTAGCCGACCGATTTCGCGACCGGGACGTGCTGGCGGAACTCGACGGAATGCGCGCGATCGGCGTGCCGGACATGCGGCTTGTGGTCCTGGGCGACCGCGTTCCGGATAAAGCGGTCGCTTACGATGAAGTCGTACGTCTCGGCACGGGTGCCGGGCCATGGTCACGGGCGCGACCGGATGATGTTGCCTGCATTCTCTACACCTCCGGATCCACCGCGCGGCCCAAGGGCGTGCCGCTGCAGCACTGGGGCCTGATCGACAACATGTGGGAGATCGGCGAGCGCATGCGGCTGACGCCCGAAGACCGCATGTGGTTCGCGATCTCGCTGTTCTGGTCGTTCGGCTGCGTCAACGCGCTGTTCGCGATGATGACGCACGGCGGCACGCTGGTTCTGCAGCACCACTTCGATGCGGCGGAGGGCTTGCGAATGATCGAGTCGGAACGCTGCAGCGTGATCTACGGAACCCCTAACATCGCGCTGGCCCTTGCCGAGCATCCCGACCGGCGACGTCGCGATCTCTCCAGCCTGCGGACCGGCGCGGCCATTGGCACGCCGCAGCAGATTCAGCTCTTCGCCGATCTCGGTGCGCGCGAGATCTGTAACGTTTACGGATTGACCGAAGGCTACGGCAACTCGTGCGTCGCGGATTGTCAGGCGCCGCTCGACCGGCGACTGGTCGGCTGCGGCACGCCGCTTGCCGGTGTCGATGTCCGTATCCTCGACCTCGTGACCGGCGGTGAGGTGCGCGCCGGCGAAGTCGGCGAGATCGCGCTGCGTGGCCGGATTACGCCCGGCTACCTCGACGACGCGGCGGCCACCGCAGCATCGTTCAGGCCCGACGGCTGGTTTCTGACCGGTGACCTGGGCCTGCTGGATAACGACGGCTGGCTGCACTTCCGCGGCCGCCGCAAGGAGCTGATCAAGACCGGCGGGATTAACGTGTCGCCGGCCGAGGTCGAAATGGCTTTGGTCACGCACCCGGCCGTCGAGTCCGCATTCGTCACCGGTCTGGCCGATGCGCGCCTGGACGAGGCCATCGGCGCCGTCGTGGTTTTGCGTGACGGTGCCTCGGTCGAGCCAGATGAACTACGGTGCCACTGCCGGCGATCGCTCGCGGCCTACAAGGTGCCGCAACGTATCGTCTTTGCCGCCGCCGGCGACCTGCCGGCGACATCCACGGGCAAGCTGCAACGCAATCGTCTCGCAGACCTGTTCGACGCCTAGTAGCGCGGCGGCCGCTTCTCGCGGAAGGCCGCCACGCCTTCGGCGAAATCCGGGCTAGCGCGAACGCTGTCGCCGAATGCCTGCTCCCGTTCCTCGTGCGGCCGGTTCGCGGCATCGTCCACGGCGCTGACCTGTGCCTTCACCGCCTGCACCGCGGCGGGGCTGTTCGCGGCGACGGCGTCGGCCGTGGACAATGCCCACGTCATCAACTCGTCCCGCGGCACGACGCGATTGATCAGGCCGATCCCGGCTGCTTCCGACGCATCGATGAGCCGACCGGTGAGCAGCAGATCCATGGCGTGCACGTGACCGATCTGCTGGCGCAATCGGAGCGCGGCACCGCCGAACGGATAGACGCCCCACTTCACCTCCGGCAGGCCGAACCGAGCTCCCGGCACGGCCGCGCGGATGTCGGTCGGCAGCAGCAGTTCGATCCCGCCCCCGGCGCAGACGCCGTTTACCGCCGCGATGACGGGCTTGCGGATCGCGCCGTACTTCAGCAACCCAGCATTGACCATCGCGGACATCTCCGGTTCGGCCGAGAGATCGCCCGACAGGTCGGCGCCGGCGCAAAAGGCGCGCTCGCCGGCCCCGGTCAGAACGATGGCGCGACACGGCCCGTCCTGCAGCTTCAGCCACAGTTCGCCGAGCTTGCGCAGGTCGTCGCGGCTGAGCGCATTCATCTTCGCTTGGTTGTCGATGGTGATGACGACGACGTGCGCGCCGTGTTCTGCAACCTGCAGGCTCATGACGCGACGTCCACGACCACTTTCCCCAACGCCTTTCGCTCTTTCAGCAGGCGCAGCGCCTCGACACCCTGCTCCAGGGGCAGGCGGTGGCTGACCATCGGCTTCAGGAAGCCCTTGGCATAGAAGTCGGCCAGATCGGCCTGCGTGCGTTTCAGCAGGTCCGGCCGGTGATGCTGGAAGTAGCGCATCGAGGAACCCAGCGCGGCGCGGTGCTTCACCAGCAGGCGGTTGGCCGGCACCTGCGGCACGCCGCCGACGAAGCCGAAATGCACGAACCGTCCGCCCCAGCCGAGCGACGACAGCGCGCTGTCGAACAGCTTGCCGCCGACCGGATCGAAGCAAACGTCGGCGCCCTTGCCGTCGGTGATCGCCATGACCCGGTCCTTCAGCTCCTCGCTGGCGTAGTTGATGGTCTCGTCGGCGCCATGTTCGCGCACGGCGGCCAGGCGCTCGTCATTGCTGGCCGCGGCGATGACGGTCGCGCCCATCGCCTTGCCGAGTTCCACCGCCGCCATGCCGGAGCCGCCGGCCGCGCCCAGCACCAGCATGGTCTCGCCGGCCTCCAGCCGCCCCTGCCACCGGATCGCCAGGTGCGCGGAAAGGTACGCGACCGGGAAGGCCGCGCCGGTGACGAAGTCCATGCCCTCGAACAGCGGCATGGTGTTGATCGCCCTGGCCACAGCCTGCTCGGCGAAGCCGCTGTGCGCCACCGTCGCCATCACCGCGTCGCCGGGCTTGAACTCGCTCACCTCGGCGCCAACTGCCGCGACCCGCCCGGCCGCTTCCAGGCCTGGCGCGAACGGGAAGTCAGGCTTCGTCTGGTAGTTGCCGGCAACCATGATGGTGTCGGCGAAGTTGGCCGAGCTGGCGACCACGTCGATCAGGATCTCGTCGGCTGCCGGCGTCGGCGCCGGCAGGTCGCCCAGTTCGAGGTCGTCGATATCGCCCCAGGCGCGGCAGATCAGAGCCCGCATGTCGTTCCTCTCTCGTCTTGGTTGCGCCTAGTCTGCGCCCTTCCAATTCGTCGGGCCAGCCGGCAGGCTTGCCGTAACGATGACGGGAGGCGCCTGTGCCGAAGCTCAACATCGGGGTCTGCTACGACTTCCGCAATCCGCCGGACTCCGGCACCAGCGACCAGGCGCTCTACGCCGAGATCCTGGAACAGGTGAGGTGGCTGGACCAGATCGGCGCCGACCTCGTGTGGTTTACCGAGCACCACTTCGTCGACGATGGCTACCTGCCGAGCTGGGTGCCCGTCGCCGGCGCGATGGCCAGCGCGACCAGCCGTGTCCGCTTCGGCACCGATATCTGCCTGCTCCCGTTCAATCATCCGATCCGGCTGGCGGAAGACCTGGCGGTGCTCGACAACATTTCCGGCGGCCGCGTCGAGCTCGGCGTCGGCATGGGCTACGCGCCGCACGAGTTTCGCGGCTTCGGCCTGCCGGTCAGCCGCCGGGTGTCGCTGATGGACGAGGGCATCGAGGTGCTGCAGCGCTGCTTCACTGGCGAGCGGTTCAGCTATCACGGCAAGCGCTACGACTTCGACGACGTGATCGTCACGCCGGGCTACGTGCAGGAGGGCGGGCCGCCACTGTTCGTCGCCGCCATGTCCAAGGCCGGGGCCGAGCGCGCCGCCCGCCACGACACCCACTTCCTGCCGCAGGGCCATCGCGACGAGGTCTACGGCACCTGGGTCGATGCGCTGAAAGGCTCCGGCCGCGACCCCTTTGCCAAGCGCATCGGCATCATCCGCACCGTCATTGTCGCGGACCGCGACAGCGAGGTGGCACAACAGGTGATGGCCGCCGAGCGCTACCGCATGGAGCTTTACAAGCGCTTCTTCTCCGAGAGCGGTCAGCCGGTGGCCAGGGCCGACGAGGCGGTGCCGCAAAGGGTGATCATCGGCGACGTCGACGCCTGCGTCGCCGAGCTGAAGAGCTTCGTCACCGAGTTCAACATCACCGACATCGTCTCCATGGCCGTCCCGCCGGGCCTGCGCACCGCGCAGATGACCGACAGCCTGGAGGCGCTGTTCACCAAGGTGGTGCCGCGTGTAAAGGCGGAACTGGGGCGCTAGTACCGCCTGGGCGTCAGGCCGGACTGGAACCAGGTCACGAAGCTGGCGATGGAGAACACCGGCAGCCCGACCGCGTCGCGGATGACGGCGGCGTAGGGCACCATGTTGGTGCACTCCAGCACCAGCGCGCCGATGTCGTCGTGCGCCGCGACGAGCGCTTTGGCCGCATCGACATTGTCCTGCCGCGCCAGTTCGACATCCAGCTCCATCTCGTTGTCGAGCAGCGCGCGGGTGAACTCACGCCCGCCCTCGGTCGTGCCGAGCGGCGTGTCGGCCGGCACGTTCGCCTTCTCGAGGTGCTCCGGCGTCAGGGTCGAGCCGGAGATGGTCAGCACGCCGGCGCGTTTCCCGGGCGGCAGCAGCCGGTTCACCATCTCCACCTGCATCAGCGACGACGCCGCGACCGGCACGCCGACCGCCGCCGCCAGTTCAGCCTGGTAGAGCGACAGAAAACCGCAGTTGGTGGTGATCCCGTCGGCACCGTCGCGTACCAGCTCGCGCGCCGCCTCCACGAAGGCGTCCAGCAGTCCTTCCGCGCCGCGCCGCACCACGCGGTCCGGCGACGCCCCGCGCACGACCTTGTAGAGCACCGGGAAGGGCCAGGTCAGCGCGTTGCCCATGTCGCCGGGGATGCGAGGAAAGCGCGCCTCCAGCATCAGGATGCCGACGCTGGCGCCGTAGACCGACTTGCCGCCCGAGACTTTCACCATCGCCTCCTCGTGAATTCCGCCGGATACCGATACCATCGCGCGCATGACTCAGAAACCGACGATCGCGGTGATCGGCGCCGGCATGGTCGGCACCTGCTGCGCGCTGCACCTGCAGGATGCGGGCTTCGACGTGACCCTGGTGGATCGCGGCGGGCCGGGCGAGGCGACGTCCGCCGGCAACCTCGGGGCCTTCGGCGTCGCGTCCTGCCCGCCGGCGGCGATGCCCGGCATCGTGCGCAAGGTGCCGGCGATGCTGCTCGACGAGATGGCGCCGCTGAAGCTCCGGTGGTCGCACGTGCCGCGCGCGTTGCCCTGGTTCCTGCGCTTCATCGCCAACTCAAAGCCTGAGCGCGTCGAGGCCAACGCGGCGGCGCGCCAGAGCCTGCTCGACCAGGCGCACGCCGCCGTCGACCACCTGATCGCCGAAGCCGAGGCGACCGATCTGATCAGCCGCACCGGCCTGATGTTCACCTTCGAGAAGCAAGCGACATTCGAGGCCGCGAGCTACGCCTTCGACCTGCGCCGGCGCAACGGCACGGTGCTCGACGTGCTCGACGGCAACGAGGCGCGCCAGGTCGAGCCAGCGCTGTCGAGCAATGTCGTGCGCGCGATCCGCGTCGCCGACTTCGCCCACACGCTCGACCCGATGAAGCTGGTACAGGCGCTGGCCGCGCTGTTCGTGCGCCGTGGTGGCAGACTGGAACCGCGCACCATCCATGGTTTCGACGTCGGGCCGGACGGCGTCCGTGCGTTGCGCTGCGCCGAGGGCGATTTGCCGGTGGAGCGCGTCGTGCTGGCAGCCGGTGTCTGGTCGCGGCCGCTGGCGGCTAAGCTCGGCACCTCGGTGCCGCTCGAAGCCGAGCGCGGCTATCATTCGATGTTCAACGGTTGCGAGATGCGGCTGAACATCGCGCTGACATCGGTCGACCGGAACGTCGCGATCACGCCGATGGCCGACGGCATCCGCGTCGGCGGCACGGCCGAGTTCGCGCCGCCCGATGCCGCGCCGAACTACGCCCGCGCCAAGATGGTCGCGCGGCATGCCGAGGCGCTGCTGCCTGGCTTGAAGAGCGACAACGTCACCGAATGGATGGGCCCACGCCCCTCGCATCCCGACAGCAAGCCGGTGATCGACCGCGCGCCGAAGCACGCCAACGTCTGGTTCGCCTTCGGCCACGACCACCTCGGCCTGACCATGGGCGGGATCACCGGCAAGCTGATCGCCGAACTTGTGACCGATCGTCCGCCCAGCGTCGATCTCGCGCCGTTCCGCGCGGACCGGTTCTGAGATAGCCGGGTTAAGCCCGGCTATGACGATCTCTACTTGTCGTCATGCCCGGGCTTGACCCGGGCATCTCTAGCTCCCGATCCGCAGCGGTGCGTCGAGTTCGCGCAGCGCGGCAATGATCGAGGGCGCGACTAGGCGGCTGGTGCGCTTGTTCGCCGGCGAAGGGAAGTTCTGCGAGGTCATCTCCAGCTCCGCGACCTCGGACACGACGCGCACGGTGTGACGTGTGCCGGGCACGGTGCCGTCGGCGAAGATCTCCACCCGCGTCTCGTCGAGTCCGAGCCCGGCGAGGCTGAGCGCGACGGCGACGTTGAAATGGCGCGGGAAGTGCAGCGCCGCTTCGCGCGCCGGCCCGGCGAAGACCGGCACCGGTCCGCGCTTCGCCGCCGCCAGGTCGATACCCTGCTCGGCGACATAGGCCTCGCGTGCCAGCGAGTCCGGCACGATGCGCGAGGTGAGCGTGACCGCTTTCAGACCGCCCTCGCGCGCCGCGCGCAGGATATCGAGGCCGGGCAGGGCGCCGCTGGCGATCTGGATCGTCGCCCCGTGCTCCCGCGCCAGGTCGATCAGGTCGAGGTTCACCCCCAGCGCCCCGACGCTGACGCAGACCACGTGCGCGCTCGCCCGCACCGCCGGCTCGACGACGTCGCGGAAGCCGTCATAAGTGGCGCATTCCACGATCACCTTGGCGTGGTTCGGCAACTCGGTCGCGGCGACGACGGGCACGTCGAGCCCCGCGTCGCGGGCCCGCGACTTTGCCGCGTCGAGGTCGCGGGCGCTGACCGCCGCGATCTCCAGGCCGAGGTCGGGACGCGCGGCGATCATGTGCACGAGCTGGCCGGCGACGTTGCCGAAGCCGCCGAGCGCGATGCGCATCAGGCTATCCATTCGCTAACTGGGGCGGCGGCCTCGTTCAGCGGCTGGCTGATCACGTCGACCAGCGTCGGTCCGTCATGTGCGACAGCCTGCTTCAACACGCCTTGAAGCTCCTCCGGGTCCTCCACGCGCCAGGATTTCACGCCGAAGGCCGAGGCGACGGCGGCGTGGTCGGTGCGGTCGAAGTCGACGGAGAAATAGCGTTCGCCGAAGCCGGCCCGCTGGCCTGCCTTGATCCAGCCGAACACCGCGTTGGAGAACACGATGAAGGTGATCGGCATCCGCCGCCGCACCACCGTCTCCAGCTCGCCGCAGGTGAAGCCGAAGGAGCCATCGCCCATCAGCGCTACCACTTTCGACGACGGCTTTCCGGTCCACGCGCCCATCGCCGCCGACATGGCGTAGCCCAAAGCGCCATGCGCCCGGTTGGAGATGAAGTGCCGGCCCGGCGTGCGCAGCTCGTAGAAGGCCGAGACGTAGGGGCATGGCGTGCCCGGATCGGCGACCACGATGGCGTCGTCGTCCAGCACGGCGCGCAGCGCGGCGATGGTGCGCTCCGGCTTGATTGGCCGGTCGTTCCTCTCCGCCAGCGGCCCGAATGCGGCCCACTTCTTCGCCTTGGCAGATGCGACTGCGGTGGCCCCGCCGAAGCCGGCTGGCTTGTCGCGGGCATCCAGCGCCTTGTTCAGCGCCGCCAATCCGAGCCGCGCATCGCACACCAGCGCCGCCTCGGTCTCGTAGGAGGCGCCGATCACCGCCGGGTCGCTGTCGAGATGGACGATACGCGTGCCCTTCGCCGGCACGGTCCAGCGTTCGGTGGTCACCGACCCGGCGCGGCAGCCGATGAAGAACACCGCGTCGGCCTGCGCCAGGAACTCCTTCGTCGCCGGAACGCCGCCGTTGGAGCCGACGACGCCGACGCAGTTCGGGTGCGTTTCGGCCAGGCTGCCCTGGCCGGAGACGGTGGTCGCCACGGCGATGTCGAGCCGTTCCACGAAACGCTTGAACTCCGCCTCGCCGCCGGCCAGCACGATGCCGCCGCCGCACACCACGACCGGAAACTTCGCCGCGAGCAGCACGTCGAGCGCCGCCTCCACATCGGCCTCAGCCGGCGCGACGGGCAGGGCGGGCCAGGTCTGGTGACGGGTATCGGCCCAGATCTGGTCCGGGTCGACGGGCGCGCACTGAACGTCGATCGGCAGCCCGAGGTGTGCCGAGCCGGGCCGCCCGGTGGTCATCTCGCGGAACGCGGTGCGCACCATGTCGGGCAGCATGTCGGCCTTCTCGATCACCGCGTTCCACTTGGTCAGCGGCGCCATCAGCCCGGCTTGGTCGAGCTCGGTCAGCGGATAGTGCCCGCGCGAACTCACGGAGACATCCGACGTGATGGCCAGGATCGGCACCGACGACTCGTTTGCCTCCACCAGCCCCGGCAGGATGTAGGTCGCGCCGCCGCCGGACGGGCCCTCGCAGACGCCGACGCGCTGGGTCACGCGCGCGTAGCCATCGGCCATGTAGGCGGCCGACCGCTCGTCGCGGGTCAGGATGTGCTCGATCCCGTGGTCGAGCCGGTAGAGGGCGTCGTAGAAGGGCAGCGTGGTGTCGCCGCACAGGCCGAAGATGTGGCGCACGCCATGCGCCTCCAGCATGCGCACCATCGCTTCGGCGCCGTTGAACAGGTTGTCGCTCAAGGATCGGGTTCCTGGCTGCGGAGATTGGCCTATTCTGTATAGCCCATGAGCCGAGCCCCGATCACCCAGGCGATCGCCG
>CAZVLI010000006.1:4001-17867 GCA_964627965.1 uncultured Rhodospirillales bacterium | reverse complement strand
GCACGGGCCGGATCGCGCCGCCGCGATCGAGCGCATGGCGGCGGCGCTGGACGGTCTGCGCATCGACGGCGTGAAGACGACGATCCCGCTGCACCAGGCGCTGGCGGGCGCGGAGCCGATCCGTGCCGGTGCGGTGCACACGCAATTCCTCGCGCCCTGGCTCGAGGCCAATCCGATAAAGTCTGCATAGGGCAACACAGGAGGCGATAACGCGATGGAGTCGCGATACACATTCGGCGGCGACGAGCACATCTTCTGCGAAGTCGCCGAAGAGATGTCGCTGGAGGCTTTCTTCAAGAGCCTCTCGATGACCAACGCCGTCCGCGAGAGCAAGATCAACGGCGTCACCGAGATCTGTCCGGCCAACGCCTCGTTCCAGGTCAAGTTCGACCCGGACGTGATCAAGCCCGACGACCTGCTGGCCGAGATCAAGAAGCTCGAGGCACAGGCCGAGCAGGCGGAGTCGGCGCTCGACACCCGCATCGTCGAGGTCCCGGTGCTCTACAACGATCCCTGGACGCATGAGACGCTGATGCGGTTTCGCGAGCGGCATCAGGACCCGTCGGGCACCGACCTGGACTATTCCGCGCGCATCAACGGCTTCGGCTCGGTCGACGAGTTCATCGCCGCGCATTCCGGCTCGCCTTGGTTCGTGTCGATGGTGGGCTTCGTTGCTGGTTTGCCGTTCCTCTATCAAACGGTAGAACGCGCGCGCCAGATCGAGGTGCCGAAGTACCTGCGTCCGCGCACCGACACGCCGAAGTTGACGGTCGGTTATGGCGGCTGCTTCAGCTGCATCTACTCGGTGCGTGGCGCCGGCGGCTATCAGATGTTCGGCATCACGCCGATGCCGATCTTCGATCCGCAGCAGCAGATCAATTACCTGCGCGACTTCATGATCTTCTTCAAGCCGGGCGATCTGGTGAAGTTCCGGCCGATCGACCGCGACACCTACGACGCGGCGGTCGAGGCGGTCGACGCCAACACCTACGAACCCAAGGTGCGACCGGTACGGTTCTCGCTCGACGAGTTCAATAAGGGCGCCGACGCCTACAACACCAAGCTGGAGGGCGCGCTCGATGCTTAAGGTTCTGAAGCCCGGCTTGGCGACCAGCGTCCAGGACCTCGGCCGTCCCGGCTATTACCACCTCGGCATTCCGCTGTCCGGCGGCATGGACCTGCTGGCGCTGGAAGCCGCCAACCTGCTGGTCGGCAACCCGGGCGGCGCGGCGGTCCTCGAGGCCACCTTCATGGGGCCGGAGATCGAGTTCACGCGCGACGGCGTGGTCGCGGTGACCGGCGCGGAGATGACGCCCAAGGTCGATGGCGAGGCGCGCGAGACCTGGGCGTCGTTTGCCGTGAAGGCCGGCCAGGTGCTCAGCTTCGATTTCCTGAAGGGCGGGGCGCGGATCTACATCGCCGTCGCCGGCGGCATCGACGTGCCCGTGGTACTCGGCAGCCGGTCGACCTACACGCTGGGTGCGCTCGGCGGCTTCCAGGGACGTGCGATTGCCGAGGGCGACGAAATACCCGTCGGTGACGCGTCCGGCACCGCCGGCAAGACGCTCGCGTCCGACCTGCGGCGCGCACCTGGTTCGCCGGCCGAGCTGCGCGTGCTGCCAGGGATTTACTGGCACTGGATCACCGACGCGTCCGGTGCGCAGTTCTTCGCCGACACCTGGAAGGTGGCACCGGAAGCCGACCGCATTGGTTATCGCTTCCGCGATGGGCATCCGATCGAGTTCAACGAGCGCGAGCGGCCTTTCGGGGCGGGCTCCGATCCGTCGAACATCGTCGACGGCTGTTACCCCTACGGTTCGATCCAGATTCCGGGCGGCACCGAACCCATCGTCCTGCACCGTGACGCCGTCTCCGGCGGCGGCTACTTCATGCTCGGCACGGTGATCTCGGCCGACATGGACCTGATCGGTCAGTTGCAGCCGCACGCGGCGACGCGGTTCGTCAAGGTGACGATGGACCAGGCGCTGGCGGCGAGGGCCGACAGGAACGCCTTGCTGGGCAAGATCCGCGACGCGCTCGCGTAGCGACCGTCAATTGCGGGTCGGTCGAAAGATCGGCCCGCGGTCGACAACAGCTTGCAGCAGGTCCTCGTAGTCGGCCTCTTCGTCGTCGGCGACCGGGCGCTGCACCTGACCGGGGTAGCCGATCAGTTTGCGGATGTCCGGCGACAGGTAGTAGGCCGACGACGCGACTTGTGCGATCACCGCCAGCGCCGCTGGATCGGTCCGGTGTAGCCAGGCCTCGAGCGCCTCGTCCCCCGCATCGGCGCCGGCGACGAGGTCCAGGGCGGCCAGGAGCGCCGGCAGCACTTCCGGACGTAGTTCCAGGACCCGGTCGAGTTCCACCCGCTGCGCGCCGGACGCGCTGAAGCTAGGCATCTTTGCGCTCGCCGGGATCAGTCGGTCGGCGACCGCGCACAGGGCGGTCCGTTGGTCTTCGCTCAGCATCAGGCCGTCCCCACGTTGGCGCGATTTTCCAGCATGTGATTGACCGCCCTCAGCGCCACGGCGCAGATCGTCGCCGTCGGATTGAAGCCGGAGGATGTGACGAAGACGCTGCCGTCCAGCACGTAGAGGTTCGGCACGTCGTGGCTGCGGCACCATTGGTCGACCACGGAACGCTTCGGGTCGTTGCCCATGCGCGCGGTGCCCATGAGGTGCCAGCCGCAGTCGCGCATCAGCGTCTGGTCGACACCTCCTTGGCGCCCGAGGCCGCCATCGCTTCCTTCTGACGCTCGATGTGGAAGGCGATCAGCCGCTCGGTGTTCTCCGAGTTTCGGTAGACGATCTTCGGCGCGGGCACGCCGCTGCCGTCCTTCAGGTCCGGCGCGAGTTCGACGCGGTTCTCCTCGTCCGGCAGGTCCTCCGCGATAATGCCCCACTCGAAGGAACGGCCGAGCCGGCGTTCGGTGCCGCGATGGAAGTTCTCGCCCCAGGACTCCTCCAGCGGCGCGCCCTCCATCACCGAGCGCATGCCCAGCGGCCCGCCGGTCGGCATCGCGTTCCACTTGGCGCCGCGCACGAAGCCGCGCCGCTCGTCGGTCTCGTAGAACTGCATCGAATGGATCGCCTGGCCGGTCGGCCCCATCCAGCTCTCCAGCGGCTCGTCGAAATAGCCGACCACGGCGCCGTAGGGGTGCATCATCAAGTTGCGTCCGACCAGACCGGAGGAATTCCCCATGCCGTCGGGGTGCTGCGCGGAGGCGGAGTTCAGGAGCAGCCGTGCCGTCCCGACCGAGTTGGCACAGAGCACCACGGTACGCGCGCGCTGCCGGTGTTGGTTGCCGTCGGCGTCGATCCAGATCGCGCCATCGGCCATGCCCTTGGCGTCGGTGGTGACCTGCTGGACGCGGGCGCCGGTGATCAGCTTGGCGCCGAAACGGATCGCGTCCGGCCAGTGCGTCAGGTCGGTCGAGCCCTTGGCTTCCTCCGGGCAGCCCTGCATGCAGGTGCCGCGGCGCGCGCATTGGCTGCGGCCGCGATAGGGCCGGGTCGGGATCGACTGCGGCGCCGGCCACCAATGCCAGCCCAGCTGGTTCATGCCTTTCGCGGCCAGCCGTCCGATCGGACCGATGGGGAAGGGTGGCAGCGGTGGGGCCGGCAATGACGGATAGGCCGGGTCGCCGCCCAGCCCGGAGACGCCCATCTCCACGTCGAGGATGTCGTAGAACGGCGCCAGGTCCTCGTAGGTGAACGGCCAGTCGTCGGCGACGCCGTCCATGGTGCGGACCTGGAAGTCGGACGGCATGAACCGCTGCCAATGCCCGGCATACAGCACCGTGCTGCCGCCGACGCCGCTGAACATCAGCGGGTTGACGTCGGAGTCCTCGGTGTCGATCGGGTAGTCGGTGTCCAGGCCGCGCACGTTCGGGTTGGGATGCCAGCGCCGCTGGGTCATCAGTTCCCATTCCGGCTTGTCGCCGTAGAACTCGCTCGCCTGGACCTTGCGGCCTTGCTCCAGGCAGACGACGCCGACGCCGGCCTCCGCCAGGTGCTTCGCGGCGACGGCGCCGGAAGCGCCGGCACCGATGATCAGGACGTCGGTCTCATCGTTGGACATCTCGACCTGCTCCCCTCTCGCTCCTCGATCTTCGGAGCAAGTCTAGCGTCAGGCCGGTGTCGAAGTCGCCAACCGTGGTAGCCTGCGCGAAGACCATTGCGGAGGGAAGCTGACATGGGCGAGGCAGCCGACTTCTCGGCCGGTGCCGCTTGGATCGACGGCAAGGTCACGCCGATCGCCGAGGCGAAGATCCCGATCCTCGACTGGGGGTTCGTGCGCGGCGATGCGACCTACGACGTCGTGCACACCTGGAAGGGGCGGTTCTTCCGGCTGGACGACCATCTGACGCGCTTCTGGAACAGCGTGAAGGCGATGCGTTACGAGCTGCCGGTCGGCGATGGCGAGGTCCGGCGCATCCTGCGCGAGCTGGTCGACCTGACCGGGATCGAGAACGCCTACGTCGCGATGATCGCGACGCGCGGGCAACCGCGCCCCGGCTCACGCGACCTGCGCAACTGCCGCAACCAGTTCTACGCCTTCGTCATCCCCTTCGTCTGGATCGCCGACGAGACGAAGCAGAAGACCGGCCTCCACATGGCGATCTCGCCGATCCCACGGATCGCGCCGGAGTCCGTCGACCCGACGGTGAAGAACTACCATTGGCTCGATTTCCAGGTGGCGCTGCTACAGGCGTATGAATCCGGCGCGGAGACCGTGGTGCTGGCGGACGGCGCCGGCCACGTCGCCGAGGGGCCGGGCTTCAACATCTTCGTCGCCAAGGACGGAAAGCTGGCCACGCCGAAACGCGGCGCCTTGGAGGGGATCACGCGCCGAACCGTTATCGAGCTCGGCGAGCACCTGGGTTTTCCGGTCGAGGTGCGAGAGGTCGATGTCGAGGAACTGCGCGACGCGGACGAGATCTTCCTGACCAGCACCGCCGGCGGCGTGATGCCGGTGACGCGCCTGGAGGACCAGCCGGTCGGCGGCGGTCAGGTCGGCCCGGTCTATACCAAGATCCGCGCCGCCTACTGGGATCTGCACGAACAAGAACCGGAATAGCTGCGAAACAACCCGTAGGGCGACTGGCGGGGTCGGCGTCTGCCCTGGCATGTCGACAACCAGAGCCGTGACAACGACCGCGCTGGTTGAGCTTCAAGGTGATGCCGCGCGTCGGCTCAGTCAAAACGGCGGCGGAACCAATCATCGAGCATCGCCTTCTCAAAGCGCAAAGCGTCGTGACAGCGGCGCGTGGAGGGGCGCATCAGGTAGCTGCGATCGGAGACCAGTTCCTCGCCGGTGGCGACCTCCAGCCCGTCGCTGGTCAGTGCATAGCGCAGCTTGATCCGCGGCCACGTCACCGGCCGCAGAATCCGGACATCGCCGAAGTGCCGCCAGCGCAACTCGCCGGCCAGGTCGACGTCGAGGATCTCGATCGTCAGTTCCTGGCCGGGCACCAGGTGGCGTTCGCCGAGCCGTTCCAGGGCGCGCGCAAACGCGCCATGGTGATCTCTCGATCGCTCTGGCCGATCCGGCTGAATAGCCCGGCGTCGACGAAAGTCTCGGGCTCGACGAAGATCACGTCGACGGCCGATCGTGCTGGCGCTGCCGAGAACAACGCGAGCACGAGGCCGCAGTAGGTTAGCCACATGCGCATGGCGTGCATGTAGTGCGGCGCACGGCCGGTGTCACCACTTGAAGCTGACGCCGATCTTGCCGTTGATGCCCGCCGCGCTTTGCAGTTCGACCGGGTTGACCCGCATCACCGACGCCGTGCCGTTGATCGGGTGGCCGACGGTCTCGGACGGGAAGTAACGCTTGTCGAACAGGTTGTAGACCGCCGCGCGCAGCACTGCGTTCGGCCAGAACTCCCATTCCGCGATCAGGTCGAAGGTGGCGTAGCCGTCTGGCTGGAACTCCATCGTCGGGTCGTCCACGTCGTGCGCGTCGACCTGGAAGTTGCCGACGAACTCGACGCTGAGCCCGTACTTGCGCTCGTCCCAGCGCAGGCCGGTGACGACCTTCAGTGGCAGTGCGCCGTTGAACTCGCTGGTTACGCCGCCATTCTCTTCCTCGCCCCACTGGTGCGAGGCCGAGCCGCGCAGCGAGAAACGCTCGCTGAGACGCCAGCCGCCGGCCGCCTCGATGCCGTAGACGCGCACCTTGTCTACATTGTCGTAGGTCAGCACGAACGAGCCCGGCGCCAGGCCGAACTGTGCCGGGTCCGCGACCGTGACGAAGTTCTGGATGAAGTCGGTGTAGTCGGCGTGGAAGCCGTTCACCGAGAAGTATCCGCGGCCGCCGAAGTCGCCGCGCACACCGATCTCGTAGCTCCTCACCGACTCCGGCTTCAGGTTCGGGTTCGGCACCAGGGCGAAGAACGGCAGGCTGTTCAGCGACTGGTAGAGCTGCTGCGCCGTCGGCATCTTGAAGCCCTCGGCGTACTGGCCATAGACCGAGTACGGCCCCCAGACTTCGAACACCGCGCCGAACTTGAGCTGCAAGTCGCCTTCGGAGATGTCGCGAGGTTCGGCGCCGGGCACGATCTGGTAATCGGCGTCGGGATCCGGCTCGATGTCGTAGTGCGCGTAGCGCGCGCCCGGGACCAGCAGCAACCGGCCGTCGAACAGTGCGATCTCGTCCTGCGCGTAGACGTCGGTGCGCCGCGTCGTCGCGTTGGCGAAGTTGAACCCGCCGGCACGGGCCTCGGTGGTCGTGCCCTGGGTGAAGTTGGTGGTGACGTCAACGCGCTCGTAGTCAGTCTCCTGGTAGTCGCCATCGAAGCCGTAGGTGAAGGTGTGCCGCGTCGGCCCAAGCTCGAGCGAGGAGGTGAGCTGGATATCGGCCTCGTAGAACTCCTCCGAGTAGTCCAGCGAGTCCATCCGCAGCTCCAGGTCGCCGCTCGGCACCAGCACGCGCAACCGCTCTCCAGACCGGTTCACCTCCTGCGGCGAATAGGTCAGGCGCCACTGGATGTTGTCGAGGAAGGCCAGGCCGACATCCCAGTCCTGATCGATCGAGCCGCGCCAGCGCCGAACTTCCTGCTCGCGCTCGTAACTTTGGATGTTGGAGGTGGTCATGCCCAAGGTATTGACCTCCGGTCCCAGCACCGAGTTCTGATCGACCTCGGTGTCACGGTCGAAGTACTCGCCGGTAAGCCGCACGCGGTTGGTCGGGGAAATGTCCCAGACGAGCTTGCCGAGGATGTTGTTGGAATCGATGTCGGTCGGATCGAACCCGTCGCACTGCTGCGCTTCCGGGTTGCGCGGGCAGGGCTGGTAGGCGTCGGCGCCGCTGCGTGCCTTGTCGAGGTCGATTTCCTCGGCGTCGCGCCGGGTGTAGCTGATGGAGGCAGCGAACATCTCGTTGAGGCGATAGGCGCCGCCGACGGTCTCGACGAAGGAATCGTCGACGGTGGCGTAGCTGCCGCTGGCTTGGAAGGCCCAGTCACGTCCCGGCAGAAAATAGTCGTCGGGGTCCTTGGTGACGAAGTTGACCACGCCGCCGAGACCGTCGGAGCCCCAAAGGACAGAGCCCGGCCCGCGCACGATCTCGACCTGCTTCACCGCGTTCGCGTCGACCACGTCGCGCGTGGAGTCGGTGATGCGTTCCAGCGTCCGGTTGCCGTCCACCAGGATCTGCGTCCGGTTCTGACCGACGCCGCGAATACGGACACCGCCGGTGCTGTTGAACGGGTCGGTGCCTGTGGTCTGGCGCGTCACCTCGATGCCGGGTTCGTAGCGGAAGACCTCTTCCAGCGTGTTGTCCATGCGCCGGTCGAGTTCCTCATCGGTCACCGCGGTGACATTTGAGGGCGTGTCGAACAGGATCTTCGGATGGCGCGTCGCGGTCACCGTCACAGGCAGCAGGATGACGGTGCTGGGTGAGGCGGCGCTCTGCGCCATCGCCGTCTCGGTTGTGAGCAGGAGCAGTACCGAGACGGCAAGGGACGCCTCGATACGGGGGTGTCGGCGGGTCATGTTCGCTTTCCTCTTGTTGCCCGTCGCGACTCGTTTTCGGGCGCCCGCTCTCACCCGAAGTCATAAATGCAAATAAGTCGCAACAGCAAGTTACGTCCGTGATGGCGGCAAAGCAATGCAAATGCGACTCACTATCATTTACAGATAGATCGGAAACTCATAGAATCCGGCCATGTCGTGGTTCGACAAGTTGCCCGTGGCGATCCTCATGGTGGTCGCCGTCCTGCCTGTGCTGGCGCCTTCGGCAACTGCCGCGCCTAGCCATGCCTACGTCGCCGAGGGTGGCGAGCCGCGCTACGGTCCGGACTTCACGCACTACGATTTCGCCAACCCGGAGGCGATACGGGGCTGCACGCTGAAGGTGTCCACCGTGACGCCGTTCAACTCGCTCAACCCCTGGATCGTGAAGGGTCGCGCGGCGATCAGCGTCTACTTCTGGCTCTACGACAGTTTGCTGGAGGAGGCGCCGGCGGAGCTGCTAACCGGCTATGGCCTGATCGCGCAAAGCGTCGATCCGGCGCCGGACCGCCAATCGGCGACCATCCACATGCGCCCCGAGGCGCATTTCCACGACGGCGTCCCGATCACCGCGCACGACGTGGTCTTCACCGCCGACCAGATGCGTCAGCACGCCGGTCCGTTCTGGCGCAGCCTGCTGCACGGTACCGAGGTTACCGCGCTCGACGCCCATACGGTGCGCGTCGTCTTCACCCGTCCGGTGGACAGCCGCGCCATCCTCGGCTTCGGTGCCATGCCGATCCTGCCGACCCACTACTGGCGTGACCGAAACTTCGGTGACACCACGGTGGAGCCGCCGCTCGGCTCCGGACCGTATCGGATCGCCGAGTTCAAGCCGCTGCGCCGCATTGTTTGGGAGCGCGCGCCGAACTACTGGGCCAGGAACCATCCGGTGCGGCGCGGCGCCAACAACTTCGAGCGCGTCAGCTACGAGGTCTATCTCGACAAGACGACGCAACTCGTTGCCTTCCTGAAAGGCGATGTCGACATCTTTCAGATCGGCGACCTTCGCCAGTGGCAGGCGCACGCCGACCAGGTCGCCGCCACCGACGGTCGCATCGCGACGCTGACCTACGACGCCTTCTGGCCGATGGGGATGAACGGCTTCTTCTTCAACATGCGCGACGACCGCTTCGCCGACCGCCGCGTGCGGCAGGCACTGGCCATGTTGATGCCGTTCGAGTGGGTCAACCGGACGATGCTAACCGGCGCCTTCAAGCGCACCTCGAGCTATTTCGAGAACAGCGCCTACGCCGCGGCGACGCTGCCCGACGAGGCGGAGCAGGCGGAAATGCGGCGGTGGCCGGACACCTTCCCGCCAGAGGCCTTCGAGACGGTGTTCGCCCCGGCCGACGCGCCGCTGCCGAAGGGCATCCGTGGTCAGCTCCGCGCCGCCGCCGCGCTGTTGAAGGAAGCCGGCTGGGCCGCCGATCCCGAGACCACCCGCATGCGGCGGATCGACGATGGCCGCAGCCTGGACTTCTCTGTCCTGGCGCAGACCGACCGCCAGGCTGGGCTGTTCGGCGCCTGGGCCGAGCAGCTCCGCCGCCTGGGTATCGAGGCGCGGTTGCGCGTCGTCGACCCGGCCGCCTACCAGGTGAAGTGGTATGCCGGCGACTTCGAGATGATCTACCGCTTCTACATCCCGTCGCCGATCCCGGGCCGGGAGCAGATCTCGCTATGGGGCAGCAAGGCGATCCGTCCCGCAACGCCGCTCAGTCCTCCGGACGGCGGCAACCCTCTCGGCATCGACAGCCCGGCCATCGACAGTTTCCTCAACCGGCTCGTCGCGGCCCCGGAACGCGATGCGCGCATACGCGCGACACGCCTGCTCGATCGTGCCCTGCAATGGGGCCACTACGCCGTGCCCGGCTATCAGGCCCGGCATCGCTACTACGCCTACAACGCCACCAGGGTCGTGCCATTGCCGGCGGCACCCGGCATGGGTTCGCCGACCGACTTCTGGTGGTGCAAGCAACGAGGACAATGACGAGATGTCGATGCCCGAAAGGCCGGACGTGTTTCGTACCTTACCGGCGATGGAGCAGATCATGGTGGTGGCCAACGCTTTCGGCCTGTTGCAAGAGCGCATCGGCGCCGTGACACGGGTCGAAGACGACGGGGCCGAACAGCGCCACATGTTGCGCGCGAGCGCCGATGTCTGAAGCGGGGAGCTGGTTCGATCCAACCGCCGGTGTGGCGGTCGGTGCCAGGGACGCCTTCGCTCGACTTGCGGGCATGCGGGTTGTTTGCCTCGGCGAGACTCACGACCGCGCCGACATCCACCGCTGGCAGCTTCACGTCAGCGCCGGCCTGCTCGCTCTGCGCGGCAACATTGTGCTTGGCTTTGAGATGTTTCCGCGCCGGGTGCAGCCGGCATTGGACCGCTGGGTCGCCGGCGAACTCACCGAGAACGCGTTCCTGGTTCAATCCGAGTGGGCGGACGTGTGGCGCTTCGATCCGACGTTGTACATGCCGTTGTTCCACTTCTGCCGCGAGTGCGCTGTGCCGATGCTGGCACTGAACTGCGAGCGGCCCCTGGTGACCCGGGTCGGCAAGGAGGGGTGGGCGGCGATCCCGGAGGCTGAGCGCGACGGCCTGACCCCGGCGCGACCGGCCAGCGAAAGCTATCGCCGCCACCTGTTTACCCTGATGGGTGGCGGACCGCCGGGCCGTGCGGCGTCGTGGGGCCCGGACGATCCTGCCTTCGACCGTTTCGTGCGGGCGCAGCAGGCCTGGGATCGTGCCTTCGCCTGCAACATGCTGCCGGCTTTGCAACAGGACGAGGCGCCGTTGCTGGTTGGCATCATCGGCCGTGGTCACCTCGAGTACGGTCATGGCACGCCGTATCAACTGGCTGACCTGGGCGTTGCCGAGGTCGCGGTCGCGTTGCCGCTCGATGCAGGCGAAGCGTTGCCGTCCGCCGGTATCGCCGACCTGGTGTTTCGCTTGTGAGATTGGACACCTTCTCGCGGGCCGCCGCGCTGGCACTCGGATTGTCCATCGCCGGAACCGCGCACGCCGACGCAAGCAGAATCATGCACGCCGTTGGGCCACAGGGTGCACTCGAAGGCACCTACCTGACACCCGCGACCGACACCGCGCCGGTGGTGTTGATCGTGCCCGGCTCCGGGCTGATCGATCGGGACGGGAACAGCCCACACGGCCTGCACACTGACATGTACAAGCTTCTCGCTGAAGATCTCGCGCGCCAGGGGATTGCTTCCGTTCGGGTCGACAAGCGCGGCATGTTCGGCAGCGCGCGCGCCATCGCCGACGCCAACGACGTCACCATTGCCGCTTATGCCGATGACGTCCGCACCTGGATCGCGACGATCGCGGGAACGACGGGCGCCACCTGCGTCTGGCTGCTCGGGCATAGCGAGGGCGGCCTGGTGGTCCTGCATGCGGCACAGTCGCCCGAGCGCATCTGCGGCCTGCTGCTGGTCGCGACGCCGGGGCGTCCGCCCGGCACGCTGCTCCGCGAGCAACTGCGCGCCAATCCGGCCAATGCCGCCGTGCTCAACCCGGCCCTCGCTGCGATCGACGCGCTGGAGACGGATCTCAGGGTTGATCCGGCGACGTTACCGGCCGCGCTGCGGACCTTGTTTCGGGCCAACGTCCAAGGGTTCCTGATCGACCTGTTCGGGCTTGAGCCGGCACAGCTGGCCCGCGTCTACGCCGGTCCGGCGCTGGTGC
This sequence comes from uncultured Rhodospirillales bacterium, assembly GCA_964627965.1. Taxonomy (GTDB): domain Bacteria; phylum Pseudomonadota; class Alphaproteobacteria; genus JAVKFY01. The sequence goes on along the minus strand of CAZVLI010000006.1, from coordinate 6,153 downwards.
TGCAGGGCGAGCGCGACCTGCAGGTGCGTCCCGTCGATGCCGAGCGCCTGGCCGCCGCGCTTCCGGACGGCGAGCACGTCGTACTGAGACAGATGAACCACGTCCTGAAAGCCGTACCCGCCAACGACATCACGGCAAACTTCGGCGCTTATACCGATCCGACACTGCCGCTGGCGCCTGGCCTCGTCGAGGCAATGGTCCGCTTCATCTTCGCGCACACGACACGCTAGTAGCGGCGGTCGGGTGCCAGCGTGATCTCGCCACGCTCCAATACAGCGATTGCCCACCCCGCAGCCAGGTTGACGCGACGCCAGCAAACTCTCTGCAATCTGTTGATTCTGCGCGGGAATTTGGTACGCCCGACAGGACTCGAACCTGTGACCCACTGATTAAAAGTCGTTTCCGGGTGTTCTCGATAAGTGCTTGAGAGGACATGATTTTCGCCATGTCCGCTGTATGAGTCCCAGGAATATAGGCATTTTCGACGACTAGTCACTGACTGTTCGTAGTCATCCGTGCTACATTGCCGCGCATTCGAGTTGCGGACATGGTGCGGACACGGAAATGGCGACGGCGCGGATCACCGACAAGCTGGTGCGGGGGCTTGAAACTCCGAGCAAGGGCTATCGGGTCACCTACGACGATGGCCAGCACAAGGGCGGTGTGGCCGGTTTCGGCATCCGGATCACCGCGGGCGGCGCCAGGTCGTTCGTCTTTCGATACCGGAACGCGGAGCGGATCGAACGGCTCTTTACCATCGGCAGCTACGGGCCGCACCAATGGTCGGTCGAGCGCGCGCGTAGAGAAGCCGGCGCGCTGCGGCGCCGGGTCGACCGGGGTGAGGACCCGATGGGGGAGAAGGCCGAAGCTCGCGCGTCGGCGACGGTCAACGACCTGTGCGATCGCTATATCGAAGACCACCTGCCGCGAAAGCGTGAGCGGTCGCAGGAAGACGACAAGCTAAGGATCAAGCGCGCGATCCGGCCGATGATCGGCAACCGCAAGGTGGCGGCGGTCGCGCATGCGGACGTCGATAAGCTGCACCGTGACATGAAGACCACGCCTTACGAGGCGAACAGGGTGCTGTCCCTGTTGTCGAAGATGTTCAACTTGGCGGTGAAGTGGGGTCTACGGGCAGACAACCCTTGTCGCGGTGTCGAGCGTTTCCCTGAGCATCGCCGCAACCGGTATCTGGCCCCGGCGGAGCTGCAGCGGCTGACCGAGGCCTTGGCGGCTTATCCCGAGGTTCGGGCCAACCGAGAACGAAAGCGCCTGGGTCCCAAGGTGCAGCCGGAGACGTTGTCCGCTGCACGCCGGATGGGGAAGGCGGTCGCCGACGTTGTGCGGCTGTGCCTGCTGACGGGATGCCGGCGCGGCGAGGCGCTGGCGGCTACCTGGGCACAGTTCGACCTGGAGAGCGGGATTTGGACCAAGCCGGCGGCGACGACGAAGACGAACACCGAGCACCGGGTGCCGCTGTCGGACGCCGCGGTGCTGCTGTTGAGGGGCATGAGCGCCGAAGCCAAGTCTGACGAGGCGGATACGTCCGAACCGGTCCACGTGTTCCCAGACGAGACCGGCGAGTCGCACCTGACAGAGATCAAGAGGGGGTGGCAGGACCTACGTCGGGCGGCGGCTATACCCGACGTTCGGCTGCACGACCTGCGCCACACCTACGCCTCGATACTGGTGTCCGCCGGTGCCAGCCTGCCGATGATCGGCGCGCTGCTCGGGCATACCCAGCCGTCAACCACGGCACGGTATGCCCACCTGTTCGCCGACCCGCTTCGGGCGATGACGAACGAGGTCGGCCATGTCGTCTCGGGCGCCGCATCCGCCGACGTGGTGCAGCATCCAAAGTCGGAGACCGGAGCATGAGCCTTTACGTGCCAGAGGGCTATGTGCCTGCGTATGAGGCGATCAACGTGGCTGGTCGAGCGGTTCACGGCCCTCAATGGAGACCTGGGCGCGAAGAAGACGAGGGAGTCCGAAACACTCAAAGGCTCCGTCGGGACGAAGTGGTCGAGGAGTTCGTCAAGGCGCTGGCCCATGGCCGCCTCAAGGCCAGGGTGTTGGACCCCGAGCGTGGTAGCGAAGCGGATCTGCCGGTTGAGGTCGTTGACAAACGCCTCGGTGGTGCGCTGCTGACCCG
>CAZVLI010000006.1:0-3991 GCA_964627965.1 uncultured Rhodospirillales bacterium | reverse complement strand
ACCTCACACGCGCGATGGCTACTTGAGAACTCCACGGCGCCGCTGCGTTTCGATGTCCCCATCAAAGGCTACGGCGGTAGGCATGGCTGGTTGTTTGTCGAAGAGTCGATGATTTCTTCAGTGTTTCAGGAAGTGTTTGTCAGGAAGTGGGAGGAGCACTTCGTAAGTAGGGGTGATTTAGAGGGATTGCAGAGACTTCGCCAACATCTCGGTGGACACCAACCCCAGATTGCCCTCCCCAGTGGCGGCGAAGATGTTGCCGGCGAAGGCCGGCAGCCACGCAATAGAAGGGGTGGGAGGCCTGAGATAGACGACGACGCCCCGCTGGCGGAAATGCGGCGGATACTGCGGGAAAACCCAGACAAGGATATTGGTGAGGTCGCAAAGGACGTTGTGAGATCGGGGAGTTTCCGTTTTCCAGCGGCCTCAGAGCGATCTGTTAGGCGTCGTCTCACCACCAAGTATGTTCAGAAACACGGAGAAAACTAGCGGCGAAAACTTAGGGAGTTAATGGCATTTATCTCCGTTTTAATCGCACGGAAAGACGGTCATTTGTTGTCACCGGAACTGCAAATCCGTACGGAGACGACAAATGCCTGCAAAGCTTCTCGCTAACTATTGGCGCTGGCCTGACGAATTCTCCGAACAAGTTGACGTGAGTCCTGAGACCCTGCGTCGCTGGAAGCGGCTAGGCAACGCGCCGGAACTGACGCGGATCGGTCGCACCGAGTACGTGCATCATGACGCTGGTCACAGGTGGCTTGAAAAAAACACCGGCCCGGCGGCGACGTGATGGCTGTGGTGCAAACGTTGCCGGCCGTTGTGACCGGTTCGGGTGAGGTCGGCGGCGCGGAGCCGGTGCTGACCAAGGAAGCCCGGCTTGACGCGGTAGCTGATCGTATCCGTGGACGCATGGCGCGGGCTGCGGCGGAAGTGGCAGCCATCGGTCAGGACCTGATTGTCGTCAAGGCGATGTTGAGCGAGGGCAAGTTCCTCAATTGGATCGACGCCGAGTTCGGCATGTCGAAGTCGACCGCCTACAACATGATCGCGGTGGCCAAGCGTTTTGGTGAGCGGCTTCCAATTCTTGGAAGTTTGAGCCCTACCGTCCTCTACAGGCTGGCGGCGCCATCGACGTCAGACGACGTGGTCGATGTGGTGGTCGAGAAGGCCCAGGCCGGTGACAAGGTCACCGTCGCCATGGTCAACGAACTTCGAGCCGAACGTGATGACCTGAAGAAGCGGGTGGCCAAGGCTGAACGCACAGCCCCCGATGTCGTTGGGCTCAAGGCGCAATGGCAAGAGCAGCAGTCGGCGCTGCAGCGCAAGCTCGACGACTACAGGCGCCAGGCGGACAGCGAGAGGGCCAAGAATGCCGCGCTGTTCCAGCAAGTGCAGGACGCCAACGCGGCGGCGACACGGGCGCGCGGCGAGTTGCAGGACGCACAGCTGGCTGACCAGCTTCAGCGCCAGCGCATCGACGAGGTGGAGGCGGAACTGGCCGATGTTCCGGCCGAATCGGAGCCGCGGGCGGGGGCGCTGGTTGAGGGGATGTCTGAGCCTAACCAACAGATCGCCGCGGCTGTACGAACCAGGCTACCGGAAGCCGTCCGGCTGGCTGAAATGCTGGAATCGAAGTTGACCGCCGGCGAGTTCGCCGAGCTTCTCGCCTTTGCATCAATCCCAACCGGCGCGGCGCAGGTCCTGGCGCATGTGCTGCTTAAGAAGGGCCTGGATGCAGGAGGCGTGCTCAGTGACGGCCTCGGCATCGTCGAAGAATAGGTGGTCGTCGTGACCCGCGCCAAGCGGTCGACTACGCCCTGGTATGTCCTTTCAGGCGACACCGTGGTCGAGATGGGCAAGACGCTGGCCGGAGCGAAGGCGTGGGCAGTAGCCAACGCTGGCCGTTTCGAGGCGCCGCTGACCGTCGCTTGCCTCGGATCCTCGGTGCGCTGGCAGCGGGTCGCGGGACGGTGGTGGCGTGCCGATGGTGGCGCGGCGCGCAAGCCGCCGGTGCAGAGCTCGCCTTACTTCGACTAGGTCGATGGCAGTCAGCGTCATGCAGCGGGTGTGGTGGACGTACGGGCTCAGCAGCACCGACAAGCTAGTGCTGCTGAAGTACGCCGACAGCGCCAACGCCGACGGGACCGACGCTCGCCCCAGCCAGAAGCGATCGGCCGCCGAGACCGGGCTTTGTCCTCGCGCAATCCAGAAATCGCTAAGGCGGCTCGTCGACGAGGGCTTCTTGATCAAGGTCGCGAAGGCGAGTCCGAAACGTGGGCTCGCGGCTGTCTATCGGGTCGATCTTGAGCGGCTGGCGGAGCACGATCCAAGAGAGGGGGCTCCACGTTTAGGCGAACCACGTTCACACGAACCACGTTCACGCGAACCACGTTCGATTAATAGGCGAACCAGGTTCGCCCCACCCGTCCAAGACCCATCCATAGAGAAGAAAGTATGTGCGCGCGCGAGACCGGATGTGGTCGGAACCGGCGACGATGTGGTGGGTGAGTTCGAGCGGTGGTGGTCGATCTACCCGAAGAAGGTCGGCAGAGGGCAGGCGCTGCGTGCCTACACGGCCGCCCTGAAGAAGGTGACGGCTTCGGCGCTGCTGGAAGCGCTGCAGCGCCATCTACCGGTCATGGAGGCGACGCCGCGGAGGTTCGTGAAAAATCCGGCGACGTGGCTGAACGGCGAGTGTTGGGGTGATGAATTCGAGACCGCGCCTTCTGCGGCGGCTGGGGCGCGGCAGCCGAGCAAGCAGGAAACCCTCGACGAAGCCTGGCGGGAGCTGAGCGACGACCTCGGGATCGATGCGACCGAGGTGGGGTCAACAAGATGACCGACCAAGTGCCTGCGCTGATCACCACCGGGTCGTCGCTGGCGCTGGCGTCGCCGATATTGGCGCGGCCGGAATGCCAGTGGCTGCTGCTCGACAACGGTGAGCCGCGTGACGACGACACCCTGTCGTTGGCGACCATCGAGGCATTGATCATCGAAATCCAGCAGGTCTTGCAGCCCGCAACGCTGCAGGAGATCTGGGCAGAGGTCGGGCGGCTGTTCAAGGCGTTCCCGCAGAGGGTGAACCGGGACGACGGGAAGGCCTACGCCAAGGCGATAGCGGGCGAGCTGGCACGTGGAGGTTATCCCGTCGACGTGGTGACCACGACCGTCACCGAGGTGGTCCGTACCTGCCGCTTCCTGCCGGTAACCGAAGAGATCATCACGGTTGCGGAGCGGCTCGACTTTCCCCGCCGGCGGGCGCTTGGACGCCTGAGGCGCATGAGCGAGCGAATTGCCGAACGAGCACGTGAGCAGCGCGAGGAGCGCACGCGACGGCGACACCGAGCTGCAATGCGGTTGGCGGAGCAGATGCTTGAACGCCTTGATGCCACGCCGGCTGCCGCTCTCGATCGGATACAGCGGGAGCTGGCGGTGGCGGACGTCTTGGTCGTCGGGATCACCGACGATGACATGCGGCCGGAACTCGGCCGGGTCCTCGCGCGCGTCGGGCTGGATTCTGCGGCGGTACTCGCGAAGGCGGAGTCGGGGGGTTAGCAGGCATGACCACGCCCCCACTCGAACCGGCCGGCGACGAGGGCGCGGCTCGCCGTAGGGCCGCGCAGAACAAGCGCCAGCGACGAAAGCGCAGCCTTGACGCTCGTGGGAAACGGGCGATGCTCATCCCATTCAGCAAGTCGATTACCCTGGGGCGCATCAGGGACTTTCTATTCGACCGTGGCGAGATTTCGCCGGACGTCACCGACCCCCACGAAATCCTCGACGCGTTCGGCGATCACATCGAGGAGCTGACCGGGCTCGACGCGATCGCCTACGAGGATGTGGATGTCACGTCGTGACGTGTGGTCGCCACGGGCCGATACGCTGAGCACATGACAGATTCGTCCCTCAACCCTTCCCAGCTCGTGTGTTGACCATGCCGAAGGCGACGCCCGAGCAGACCCGTAGCCACCAGGCCAAGCGGCGTGCC
>CAZVLI010000005.1:0-18345 GCA_964627965.1 uncultured Rhodospirillales bacterium | reverse complement strand
CGGCCAGTGCGCCAGCAGCCGGTACAGGCTGGCGATGAACGGTCCCGCGCCCAGATCCACCTCGAACCGCTTCAGGAGCGCCGTCGTCTCGGCCGACACGTCGGTCGGCAGCGGCGGCATCGCCGGCGTCGCCGGCACCGGTGTCCAGTTGTCCGGCAGACCGCCGCCGCCCGGTCGTTCGCCCCGCAGAAGCCGTCGCAGCAGGCCGGCGAAGACCATGTTCTGCGGGCTCACCCGCACGAAGTTATCGCAAATCGCCGCGACCGCCTCGGCATCCGCGCCCCACACGTCGAGCGCTTCCTGCGGGATCGCCGGCAGCGGTTCCAGCGGCAGGTCGGCGGCCAGCCGCCACGCCGTTTCCTGCGCCTGGCCGGACCGGAAGGCCGGCCCGACCGCATCCCAGACCCACTCGATCCAGCCCGGTCGGGTGGCGAGATGACGCTGCATGGCGGAGACGTAGGGCACCGCCGTGAGGTGCCGCATCTCGTCATAGATCTCGGCGGTCGCGCCGGTGGCGTCCGCCTCGGCCAGTTCGGCCAGCATCTAGGCGGCCTGGTGGCGCCGGCGGACGCTGCCGGCGCCCAGCACGGTGAACAGGCCGGCCAGCATGAAGGCGGCGGCGAAGAAGAACAGCCAGCGCGGGTTGCCGGCTTCCAGCACCCAGCCGAAGAAGGCTGGCATGATCGCCGAGCCGATGTTGAGGCCGACCGAGACGAAGCCGAACACCTTGCCGAGCTGGTCCGGCGGCGCGGCGGCCCGCACCAGCATGTCGCGCGACGGCATGATCATCCCGAACAGCAGGCCGGCGACGCCCAGCACCGGCACCAGCACCCAGGCGCCCGGCCCGACGATGCCGATGGCGACCACGATGCCGCCGGTGGCGACGAAGCCGGCCACCGCGACGCGCTCGTGATGCTTGGTCCGGTCGGCGATGAAGCCGCCGGCCAGGATGCCGAGCGCCGAGCCGATCAGGAACGCGGTCATCGCCGCCGTGGCGCCGTCCAGATCGGTCCACTCCAGGTCGACCATGGCGGCGATCCCGAACTGGGTCAGCGCGCCGTTCGACATCGCCAGCAGGACGAAGAACAGGAAGCACATCAGGATCGGTGGCGAGCCGAGCAGCCGCAGGCCCTCCCGCACCCCGCCGTGGCTATGCGTGACCGTCGGCTTCTTGCTGCGGCTGGCCGACAATTCGCCGCCCGCGACCAGCAGCAGTGCCGCCACCGCCAGTCCGGCGATGCCGACGCCGATCGGCGCCATGCGCCAGTCGCCGAAGGTGATCGCGGCCCAGGCCAACCCGGGCGCCACCGCGCCGCCGGCATAGCCGGCGAAGGTGTGGATCGAGAAGGCGCGGCCCATGCGCCGTTCGTCGACCGAGTTCGACAGGATGGCGTAGTCGGCCGGGTGGTAGACCGCGTTGCCGAGGCCGGCGACCAGCAGCGCGACAACCAGCATCCAGTAGGTCGGCCACACGCCGATGGCGATGAACGCCAGGGACTCGATGATCAGGCCGCAGATCAGCACCGGTCGAGGCCCGAACCGGTCGACGATGAAGCCCATCGGCACGTGAGTGAAGCCGGAAACCGCGTTGAACCCGGTCATCGCCAGCCCGAGCAGGTCGTAGCCGACGCCGTAGACATCGCGCAGCACCGGGAAGGCCGGCGGGATCAGGAAGATGAACACGTGCGACAGGAAATGCCCGGCCCCGATCAGGCCGAGTATGCGCATGTCCTGGCGCAGCGAGGACGGGCTCGCGATCGCGGTCAACGGCGTCTCCCGGGGGCCGGCCGGGTCACGCCGGCTGCCTGTTGCCTTCCTACTTAGAACATTTCCCGCCAGACGGAAAAGGCCCCGCGCGGAATGCCTGCCATGCGGTTGGCGGCGGCGATCGACCGCGCGCCTGTTTTGTCGCTAGCGCTCGTACGGGCGGTCGAGAAGCGTGCCGCAGTCCAGGGTCTCGGCCGTCGCCGGGACAGCGGCCCCGGCGGGCAACCGGATGACGGCCTTGTCGAGCATATAGAAGCCGTCCGGCATCGCGCTGTCGGTGCAGAGTATCTCGTCGGCGTAACGTCGCTTCAGCACGTAGAGGTCGTCGTCGACGAACTGGCCGGCCTCGAAGGCGGCCGTCTCGCGCTCCAGCCGGTCCGCCTGCCGCGACGTCCGGATGCCCTGCGCGGTGTACATCAGGTTGATGCCGACGCCGGCCTCGATGCCGAGCAGCGTCAGTTCGTATCCGAAACGAGTCGCCATCAGGCTCTCGTAGCGGGTGGCTGTCGTTGCCGGCAGAATGGTGATGCGCCGGCTGGCGCCGATCATCTCTCGCCACGGCGCGGGATCGGCAATCGCGCTGAAGACGCGCGTTTCGCTGGCTGCCGTCGCCGAGCGCACGTGCGACGACAGCGGCCACAGATCGACGAGTTGCACGATCGCCAGAGCCGCCAGGACCGGCGTGGCGTGTCGTCTCGAAGCGCAGGCGACGACGACGATGCTGAGCAGGAGCGCGATGTGCGAGGCCGTCCAGAACAGCCGGCCCGATGCACGGAATGTCCCGAGCGCCTTCTCGATCAACGGACCGGCCAAAGGGATGAGGTCGAAGTTGGTCAGTCCGAACTTGTAGCCGAACGCGGTCGGCGACGGCGACAGCGCCAGCAGGTACAGGCAGATACAGCCGAACAGGAGCCAACGCGGCTTCAGCTGGCGAAGGTCGGGCGCTTTGCGGCGTGCGCGCGCGACGATCCAGATGCTGGCCACGAGCGCGGCGATGCCGCCGAGCCCGAGGTACTGATAACCGGCATGCTGACCCGGCCCGACGTCCCATGACGGCAGGAACAGCGAGTGGCCGCCGGCATTGAACCAGGCCAGCGGATCCATCGTGTAGTGCCCGACGGAGGATCCGATGCCCTCGACGCGCGCATAGCCCAGGATCAGGAACGGACCGAGGGTCGCGAGCCCGTAGAGCGCCAGTTGCGGCAACGCGGTGCCCGCCGCCGCGCCGAGCCGGCCGCTCGGCCCCCGGCCTTCGTGTGTCCGCCAAGCGCTGGCGGTGTCGCGCAGCACGTTCAGTCCGGCGAACACACCGGCGAGGACGACGAAGTAGGGGTGGATGCACGTCCCAGTGGCGAGCAGCAGCGCCAGCAGGACCGAGCGCCGCCGCGCCCGCGCCTCGAAGCAGAACACGTAGAACGACGCGGTGATGAGCCAGTGGGTGACCAGCGTGTCGTGCGGATACTCCCGGATCAGGAACGGCGCCGCCGTCGGGAAGATCGCGCCCAGCATGCTCGCGGACCGCGACATCCCGCAGCGTCGCAGGAACAGAAAGCAGATCGCGTACTGCCCCACCAGGCAGAGTAGATACCAGATGCCGACGAACTGGGTCCGCTGCGGCAGCACGGCGGAGAACGGCTTGAGGATCAGCGAGACGAGCGGGTTGCTGTCGGTGACCGCGATCGGCAACCCATGCGGTGTGTCCAGAAGGTGCGTCCAGCCGAGCGGCCAAGACCAGGGGCTGTTCCGGAAGGCATGCCAGCCGATGAAGTGCTGCCCCAGGTCGTGCGAGAGCAGCCATTCCACCCTCGTGACGTCGAGGATGCGGGGATCGAAGAAGTAGAGAAACAGCGCGGTCGGCACGAGTACGACCGGCAAGGTGACGACCAGCCGCCCGGCGGCCGGGAACAAGCCGTTCTCGATGCCGGACGGCGCGGCATTGTCGCCGGCAGGGGCGTACTTGATGGTGGTCATGGCTTACGAAGCGCGGGAGGTCGTCCGGGTGGCGGTGGCGCGTGAGGCTGCCGCGCATTGTCGGATTGATTGTATATAAGTACAACTGAATATTATGTTATGACGGCGACACAGCGGTGCCGCTTGCCGCCGCCTTTGTCCCGTTGCGATACTCGGCGCCAACCGGATCAGGGAGAGCGAAGATGGGCGAGTGGATCGAGATCAAGGCCGGCGACGGCAGCGGTTCCTTCAAGGTCTACAAGGCGGCGCCGGAGCAGGGCAGCGGCCCGGCGGTGGTGCTGTTGCAGGAGATCTTCGGGGTCAACGCGCACATGCGCGACGTCGCCGACTACTACGCCGAGGAAGGCTATGTGGTGCTGGCGCCCGATCTGTTCTGGCGCCAGGAGCCGGGCGTTGAGCTCGGCTATGAGGAGGCCGATTTCGAGAAGGCCATCGGCTACATGCAGAAGCTGGACTGGGCCAAGGTGGTCGAGGACATCGGCACGACGGTCGAGGCGGCGCGCGCCCAGCCCGAGACCAAGGGCAAGATCGGCGCGCTCGGCTTCTGCCTGGGCGGCAAGCTGGCCTATCTCGCGGCGGCGCACTGCGGCATCGACGCGGCGGTCAGCTACTACGGTGTCGGCATCGAGAACGACCTCGACCTGGCCGACAAGATCAAATGTCCGATGACGCTGCACTTCGCCGAGCTCGATGGCCATGTGCCGATGTCGGCGGTGGAGCAGATCCAGGCCAAGTTCGCCGGCCGGCCGGAGGTCGAGATCTTCGTCTATCCGGGCGCCGATCATGGCTTCAACGCGCCGCGCGCGAGCTACGACAAGCCCTCCGCGCTGATGGCGCACAGCCGCTCCATCGCTACCTTCCGCAAGGTGATGGGCCCGTATTTCGGGCTCAGCGAGCTATGGGAGAAGCACTGCGAGTACGAGTTCGCCACCCGCGATGTCGACGCCACGATGGCGACGATGGTGGCGCAGCCTTACGTGAACCACATCCCGACCATGACCGGCGGCACCGGCCACGATCTGCTGAAGCGGTTCTACAAGCACCACTTCATTCCGAAGACGCCGGCCGACACCAAGCTGGTGCCGATCAGCCGCACCATCGGCGCCGACCGGCTGGTCGACGAGATGCTGTTCTGCTTCACCCACGACATCGAGATCGACTGGATGCTGCCGGGCATCGCGCCGACCGGGAAGTATGTCGAGATCCCGCTGGTGGCGATCGTCTGCTTCCGCGGCGGCAAGCTCTACAACGAGCACATCTACTGGGATCAGGCCTCGGTGCTGGTGCAGGTTGGCAAGCTCGACCCGTCCGGTTTGCCGGTCGCCGGCATCGAGACCGCCAAGAAGCTGGTCGACGAGAGCCTGCCGTCGAACGAGCTGATGGCCAACTGGTCGTCCAGCGAAGGCAAGGACTAGAGGAACGAGCCGATCCCAACGCCTCCTGGAGCTCCAACATAGTTGGAGCCCAGGACGGCTGGGGCGCGGTCGCTGGGCTACGCCAGGCGGGCGTTGACTCAATCGCGCCGCGAGTTTATTGAATTCTGAATTCAGAGTTCAATATGGCTTGAACCTCCATGAAGCCGCTGGCAAGTGCCCCGAACCTCGTGGAACGCGTCTATGGCGCCATCCTCGACGACATCCTGGATGGCGCCCTGGTGCCCGGCGAGCACCTGGTCCAGGAGCAGCTGGCCGCCAACCTCGGCGTCTCGCGCCAGCCGATCCAGCAAGCCCTGGCGTTGCTGAAGGCTGATGGGCTGATCGAGGATTTCGGCAAGCGCGGCCTCACGGTGACGCGGCTCGACCTCGCCCGAATGAAACACCACTACGAGGTACGCGCGGTGCTGGACCGCTACGCGGCACGCGCCGCGGCGGCGCGGGTCCAGGCCGGGACGATCACGTCGCGCGATGTCGACGCCCGTGCCCGGCCGATCCTGGAGGCCGGCATCGCCGCGGTCGTCGCGGGTTCGATGCGGGATCAGATCCATCACGACGAAGCACTGCACAAGCTGATCTACGAACTGTCGGGTAATCCCGCCCTGGCGGAAGCAGCGGAGCCGAGCTGGCGCTTCCTGCGCCGCGCGATGGCGGACGTCCTGCGCCACGCCGAGCCGCCGCGCGAGATCTGGGCGCAGCACCAGGAAATCGTCGCGGCCATCGTCGCCGGCGAGCCGGACACCGCCGAGCGACTGGCGCACGACCACGACAGCGTTGCCGCCGACACGCTGGCGACGGCGCTCGCCGGCCGAACGTCCGGCTGATGCACATGCTCATGCATGCGGGCGAGGCGTTGAACGCGCAGGCGCGCCTGCGGCCGAACGCGCTCGGCGCCCGCGACCTGGCACGCAGCCTGACGTTCGCCGCCTGGAACGACCGGGCCAATCGCCTGGCAAATGCGCTGCTCGGGCTCGGGCTCGCCAAGGGCGACCGCTTCGCCGTGCTTGCCTACAACCGGCTCGAATGGCCGGTGATCTACGTTGCCGCGGCGAAGGCGGGCCTCGTCGCTGTGCCGATCAACTTCCGCCTCACGGGCCCGGAGGCGGCCTTCATCATCAACGACTGCGGCGCGGCCGCCGTGCTTGTCGAGGACGCACTGCTCGACACCGTCGAGACCATCCGTCCTGACCTGAGGCTGCCCGAGGGCCGGTATGTCCACATCGGCGATGCGACACCGGCGGGCTATCGCGGCTACGAGGACCTGATCGCGAACGCCTCGGCGGTCGAGCCGGACGGCGTCGTCCTGCCGGACGATCCGTGGTGCCTGATGTACACCTCCGGGACGACGGGCAACCCGAAAGGGGCGATCCGCAGCCATCGCGGCATGGCGATGCTGGCGCTGATGACCGCGGTCGAGTTCCGGCTGCACCGCCGCGACAACGCGCTGCTGGTGATGCCGATGTGCCATGCCAACTCGCTCAACTTTTTCACGGCCTTTCTCTACTGCGGCGCGATGGTGACGATCTTCTCGCGCGCGAGTTTCGATCCCGAGCTTTGCTTTGCGACCTTCGGTGACGGCATCACCTTCTCGTCGCTGGTCCCGACCCACTACTCGATGCTGCTCGACGTGCCGGCGGCGCGGCGCCAGGACGTTCGGTCGGTGGACAAGCTCCTGGTCTCCTCGGCGACCGCCTTTGTCGAGACCAAGCGGGCGATCATCGACATGTTCCCGAACTCCGGTCTCTACGAGCTCTACGGGTCGACGGAAGCGGGGTGGGTGACGATGCTGCATCCCGACGAGCAGTTCGATCACCTTGGCACCGTCGGGCGCGAGGTCGTCGGTTCCGCACCGATCCGTCTGCTCGACGACGATGGCCGCGAAGTGCCGGACGGTGAGCCCGGCGAGCTCTTCTCTTCCAGCCCTTATCAGTTTGATGGCTACTGGAACCTGCCCGAGAAAACCGCCGAGGCGTTCCGCGGTGCCTACCTCAGCGTTGGCGACGTGGCCTTGCGCGACGGCGACGGCTTCATCCGGCTGATCGACCGCAAGAAGAACCTGATCATCTCCGGCGGCGAGAACATCTACCCGGCCGAGGTCGAGCAGGTCCTGAGCGGTCATCCCGACGTGCGCGAGGTCGCGGTCGTCGGCCTGCCGGACGCGCGCTGGAGCGAACGCGTCGTCGCGGTCGTCGTGGCCCGGCCGGACGCGGCGCCGCAAGCCGAGGCGCTGATCGCCTGGTCGCGCGATCGCCTCGCCGGTTTCAAGCGCCCGCGCGAGGTCGTCTTCCTGACGCCTGATCAGATGCCACGCAATGCAACCGGCAAGATCCTGCATCGCAAGTTGCGGGACATGCTCGAGAACCAGCCCGGCCGCTGAGCCGGCAAGAGACTGAGGAGATCGCCATGAATGCGTCCGCCGCCCGCGTCGACCTGAACGCCGACGAGCAGAGCGTCGCCAGCTGGATCGCGCAGAGCCTGAAACGCCGCGGCGTGACGCGGGTGTTCGGCCTGCAAGGCGGGCACATCCAGCCGATCTGGGACTTCGTCGCCCGTCAGGGGATCGAGATCGTCGACGTCCGCGACGAAGGCGCGGCGGTACACATGGCCCACGCCCATGCCGAGCTGACGGGGGAACTCGGCGTCTGCATGGCCACCGCCGGTCCTGGCGTGACCAACTGCGTGACCGGCATCGCCAACGCGAGCCTGGCGCGCGTGCCGCTGCTGCTGCTGGGCGGCTGCACCACTCGCCCGCAGGCGAACATGGGGCCGCTGCAGGACATCCCGCATGCCGCCATCCTGGCGCCGGTGACGCGTTACTCGCGCACCGCGCGGGTCCCGGAGCAGGTGCTGCGCGAGATGGACGAGGCCATCGCCCGCGCCATGGGCGACAACGGCGAGCCCGGCCCGGTCTACCTGGAGATCCCGACCGACGTCCTGCGGGTCAACGTGCCGACGGCGCTGGTGGTCGACGACTGGCTGGCGCCGAAGCCGGTACGCACGATCGGCGCGAGCCCGGAGGCTGTCGCTGAAGCGGTCGCCGCCATCCGCGCCGCCCGCCGGCCGCTGGTGGTTTCCGGACGCGGCGCGCGCGGTGCCGGCGCCGAGGTGGTTCGGTTCCTCGACGCCACCGGCGCGCTCTATCTCGACACCCAGGAAAGCCGAGGTCTCGTGCCGGCCGATCACCCGTCCGTCGTCGGCGCGGTGCGGGCGGCGGCGATGGGGCAGGCCGACCTGGTGATCACGCTCGGCCGCAAGCTCGACTACCAGCTCGGCTACGGCTCTCCGGCCGTCTTCCCCGACGCGCGCTTCCTGCGTATTGCGGACACGGCCGGCGAGTTGATCGACAACCGGCGCGGTTCACCGGAGATCCTGGCGTCGGTGGCCTCGGCCATGACCGCGATCGCCGACGCGCTCGGCAACGACGCCGGCGCCATCGACGATGCCTGGGCGGAGGGATTGCGCGCCAAGCACCGCGAACGTATCGCCAAGGGCGCGGACCGACCGGTGCCGCAGCGCGGTGGCGACGGCAAGATTCACCCGATGGCGATCTTCGAGGCGCTGGGAAAGGTTGCCGAGCCCGACTACATCGGCGTGGCCGACGGCGGCGACCTGCTGAGCTTCGCGCGTATCGGTCTGGACACCAAGACGTACATGGACGCCGGCGCCTTCGGCTGTCTCGGCGTCGGCGTGCCGTTCGCCAACGCGGCGGCGCTGGCCTGCCCGGATCGCCAGGTGATCTGCGTGACCGGCGACGGCGCCTACGGCATCAACGCCATGGAGATCGACACCGCCGTGCGGCACAAGGCGAAGGCTGTCTTCATCGTCTCGAACAATGCAGCCTGGAACATCGAGCGCTACGACCAGGACGTGAACTACGGCGGTCGCATCGTTGGCACCATGCTGGCGCATTCCGACTACGCCGGCATGGCCCGCGCCCTGGGCGCCCATGGCGAGCGCGTGGAGGATCCCGCCGATCTCGCCGATGCGATCCGGCGCGGCCTGGCGAACGCGCCGGCCGTGATCGACGTCGTGACCTCGCAGGACGCGGTGTCCTCGGACGCCACCAAGGGGCTTGGCTTCGTGCCGAATTACCAGCCGCTCACCGCCTGGGACGACGCGGAGCGCAAGCGCCGCGGCGAGATCTGAGCGTCCCGGTCGCGTCGGACTGGAGTGGCCACAAGGCATTGGTCACGGACCCCTAGCCGGGGGCCTTACGCCCCGCTTCCACGGCGGCCGGCATCTCGACCCGCTTGAGCAGCGTGAGCGCGCGACCGTGCCGAGGTTGGCGCTCGTCCCAACTCCCCCCTCGTTTGGGGGGTGCGTCCTCGAATCCGGCGGCCGCACTGTTGTGCGGAAGCTGCAGGGGACGACAGATGCCGACTGAGGAATACTTTCGCGCCAAGAGCACCGGCATCGCCGACATGTCCAAGCCAGGCGCGGCGGAGGGGCTGATCGCCCGTCGCCGCGAGCAAGACCAGCGCGACCAAGCCTGGCGCCGGAATCAGGCCAGCATAGGGCAGAGCGCCGCCGCCGGCCGCCAGTTGGGCGAAGGCTTGGTCGATCTGCTGCGCTTCACCTTCCCGGTGTGGTCGCTGTTGCTGGTCTGGGGCGCCGGTTGCGCCACGCTGGCCGAGCTTGGCGTGATGGCCGGCCTGAGCGCGAGCGTTGAAACCCTGCCGGTCTGGTACCTGGCAGCCGGCGGCGTGGCCGTCGCCGTGCCGGTGGTCTACTTCCGGCGGCCGATCCGCAACCTGGTCCGGTTCGCCTTGTTCGCGATCGTCGTGCTGGTGATCGGCGCCTTCCTGTTCGGCGTCGCCAGCGGCATCTGGGAGCAGATGTCGACCTAGCTGATCGCCCTCGGCCCGAGCAACGCCTGGCGGAAACGGTCCTTCAGGTGCGTGCCTTCCTTCGGCGGCAGCACCATGCCGAGCTGTTCCGCGCGCACCTTGGCGTCGATGAACACCGGGCCGGGGGCCTTGCGCGCGGCCTCCACGGCGGCCGGCATCTCGGCCTGGCTGCGCACGGTGAGCGCGCGGTCGATGCCGCAGGCGGCGGCGACGGCCGCAAGGTCGACCGTCATCGCGGTGTGCGTCGACTGCATGCCGGTCTCGCCGTACCTCTCGTTGTCGAGGACGACGATGGCGAGATTCGCCGGCGCTTGGGCGGCGACCGTGCCGAGGCTGCCGAGCCCCATCAGCGTCTCGCCGTCGCCGGTGATCACCAGCACCCGGCGCAGCGGCTGCGCTAGCGCCAGGCCGAGGCCGATCGACACCGCGCCGCCCATCGCCCCCCACAACGGGAAGTTCAGCGGCGTGTCGCCCTGCAGCGTGATGTCGAACGCCGGCGCGCCCAGTCCGGCGATCACCAGCAGGTCGTCGTCGCGGTTCTCCAGCAGCTGCGCCACCACGTCGCGGCGGCTCAGCGGATAGCTCTCGGCCCGTGCCCGATTGGAAATCATTTCGCGAAGCTCTTGGCGCCGATCAGGCGCTGCGACAGGAGGACGGCGCACGCCGCCGGTCCGTTGAAGGTCATCTGCGCGGCGGCTTGCACCGTCTCGCGCACCCGCGCGGCCTCGTCGACCTCGAAGATCAGGCAGCCCATCGCGCGCAGGACGGCCGAGGTCGCCTGACCCATCGGCACCTGCCATGGATTGAACTCGCCGAAGCTGCCGCGCATCGTCACCAGCATCAGCAAAGGGAAGCGGCATGTCTCGGTCAGCGACAGCATGTTGATGCAATTGCCGACGCCGGACGACTGCATCAGCATCACGCCGCGCTGGCCGCCCAGCCAGGCGCCGGCGAGCAGCGCCATGCCTTCCTCCTCGGTCGACAGCGGCACGACGCGCATTTCGCTGTCATCCTCGCATGCCTTCAACAGGGTGCTGTGGCCGGCGTCGGGGACGTGCGCCACCTGAATGATCTGCTGCTCGCGCAGAACGGCGAAGATATCGGCGGGCCAGTCGACGGCCCCGGTCGCGTTTTCGGTCATTTCTGGGGTTCTTTGTTGGCGGTGGCGCGAGATTACCGGCGCGCATGCCGCCGTGTCGAGCGCCTACTCGGCGGCGACGGCTTCCGCGTCCGGCGCGATCCACCTGGCCAGGAAGCGCCGCGCCCAGGCGTCCACGGCATCGTCGTGCCGCAGATTGTCCTCCAGCTGCGCATCGCGCGACTGGGCGCCCGGCAGGACCATCCGGTGCGCCGGCTTGCGGGTCCAGCGATGCATCATCTCGCGCGTCACGTCGGGGTGGAACTGCACGGCGTAGGCGTTCTTGCCGTAGCGGAACGCCTGGTTCTCGAACAGTTCGCCGCGCACCAGCAGCTCCGCGCCCGGCGGCAGGTCGAAACCCTCGCCGTGCCACTGGTAGAAGTGCTGCTCGGCCGGGAACATGTCGGCGCCGGCCGGGGTCGCCGTGAGCTTGTAGTAGCCGATTTCGTGCCAGCCGTCGGGGTGCGGGCCGATCTTGCCGCCCAGCACCCGCGCCAGCATCTGCGCGCCGAGGCAGATGCCGAGGAACGGTGCGTCCTCGCGCAGCAAGACCTCGAACCAGTCCAGCTCCGCCCGGATGAAGTCCATGTGGCAATCGTTGGCGCTCATCGGGCCGCCGAACATCACCGCGCCCGCGTGCCCCGCCATCGTCGGCGGCAGGGGGTGACCCAGGCACGGGCGGCGGATATCGAGCTCGTAGCCCAGCTCGGTCAGCACCTCGCCGACGCGACCGGGGACCGAACTCTCCTGATGAACGATGATCAGAACTTTATCGGACATGTGCACTGCACAAAGATAGTGCGGCAGGCGCGAAGAGACAATTAACGCGCGCCGTCTTGCCGTCGTCCGATACGTCGATCTAGGTTCGCTGGATGAAGAACCCGCTCCGTATCGCGGCCCTGGCGCTGGTGCTGGCGGCGTGTGCCGCGCCGCAGACGTGGCACCGTGCCGACACCGATGCCGACCAGGCCGCCTTCGACCTGCAGACCTGCCGCAGCCTCGCGCGCGGTCGGCTGGCGTCCGACCCGTCCTACACCAGCGACCGCGCGGTCGCCGATGCCAAGGCGGCCGATGCCGCCGGCCGCGGCGACGGCACCCTCGCGGTCCGCAATCGCTGGGCCGAGGCCGGCGATCGTCAGAATGTCGGTCGCATGATCGCCGACTGCATGGCGCGCAAGGGCTACCGCCCCGGACCGGCCCCGGCGCCGTCGAAGGCCGCCTGACCGTGCGCGTCGCGACACGCCTGTCCGGCCTGGCGCTGCTGCTGTTGGCTGTCGGTTGCACCCAGACCGGCGGCTGGCAGAAGGCGGGCGTGCGCGCAGAGGACCTGCAGCGCGACCGCGTCGATTGTCATCGCCAGGCCGACGGGCAGGCCGAGCGCGAGGCGTTCGGCGGTGCCCGCCGCGCGCCGGTCTACGAGATCGACCGCAATACCGGCAAGGTCCGCGAGGCGTTCAAGACCGAGCGTCGTTCCGCCGCGCTGAACGAGCGGGCACGGGCGCAGCAGCTGTTCGAACAGTGCATGAAGACCCGGGGCTACACGCTGGAGTAGGCCCTTTCAGGCACGCGAATCGCGGATAGCACCCATGCGTGCCCGCGGTTTCCCGCGCCACCGGTTACGCTCTACAGTCGGGGCCAAGGCCGTCAGAGCCACCCCGAGGAGCGTCATCTATCCATGAACCGGATCAGCCGGGCGGACAGTGTCGAGACCGGCTACGGCTGGGCCGTTGTCATCTTCTCCACGTTGATGATCGCCACCGCCTTCGGGTCCAGCTACCTGGTCACCGTCGCCCTGAAGCCGATCGAGGCCGAGTTCGGCGTGCCGCGCTGGCTGCCGTCATCGGCTTACGGGCTGGCGCTGCTCGGCGCCGGTGTCGGCGGCATCCTCATGGGCCTGTGGTCGGACCGCCAGGGCATGTTCCGTCCGGCGCTGTGCGGTGCGGTGATGTTGGGCGCAGGGGCCATCGCCGCCAGCCAAGCGCCGAACATCTACGTGCTGCTCGGCGTCCACCTGGTGCTGATCGGGTTTCTCGGCAACGCCTCGACATTCTCGCCGATGCTGACCAACGCGACGCGCTGGTTCGACCGGCGCCGCGGCCTCGCGGTCGCTGTCGTCGGGGCCGGTCAGTCGCTCGCCGGGGCCGCCTGGCCGCCGATCTTCTCCTGGGCGATCACCCAGTACGGCTGGCGCCAGACCATGCTGATGTACGGCATCTTCGCGGTGGTGGCGATGCTGCCGATGGCGCTGGTGTTCCGGCGTCCGCCGCCGGTGCCGAAGCCCGCCACGTCCGGACCGGCGGAACGCCAGCCCGGCGACCTGGTGCTTGGTCTGCCGCCCAACGTGGTGCTGACCATGGTGTTCTTCGCCATCATCGGCTGTTGCGTGGCGATGGCGATGCCGATGGTGCACATCGTCGCCTACTGCTCCGACCTCGGCTACGACCCGGCGCGCGGCGCGGAGATGCTGTCGCTGCTGCTGGCCTGCGCTTTCGTCAGCCGGCTCGGATTCGGCTGGCTGGCCGACCGCATTGGCGGGCTGAAGACGATCCTGATCGGCGCCAGCGCGCAGGCGGTCGTCCTCGCCGCCTATGCCTGGACGGATGGATTGCTCGCGCTCTACGTGGTCAGCGGGATCTTTGGGCTAGTGTTCGGCGGCATCGTGCCGTCCTACGCGCTGATCGGCCGCGAACTGTTCCCCGCGTCGGAAGCCGGCTGGCGTATCGGCGTGATCTTCCTGGGCGGGACCATCGGCATGGGGCTGGGCGGCGTGCTCGGCGGCGCCATCTTCGATCTCACCGGCGGCTACAGCTACGCTTTCCTCACCGGCGTCGCGTTCAACTTGATGAACCTGGCTTTGATCGGCACCCTGGTGTTCCGCCACAGCGAACCCGACATGCCGGCCCGCGCGCCGGCGCGTGCGTAACGGAGGGCCGATGGGCATCGTACTGGGCTGCGTCGCCGACGACTTCACCGGCGCCACCGACCTCGCCAACACCCTGGTGAAGCAGGGCATGCGCACCGTGCAGGTGCTGGGCGTGCCGGACGCCTCGACCGATGTGGGCGACGCCGAGGCCGTCGTCGTCGCGATCAAGTCCCGCACCGCACCCGTCGCCGACGCCGTCGACTGGTCGTTGAAGTCGCTCGCCTGGCTGCGCGAGCGCGGCGCGCGTCAGTGCTTCTTCAAGTACTGCTCGACCTTCGACTCGACCGACGAGGGCAATATCGGCCCGGTCGCCGACGCCATGCTGGAGGCGCTGGGCGGCGAACTGACTATCGCCTGTCCGGCTTTCCCGACCACCGGGCGCACGATCTACAAAGGCCACTTGTTCGTCGGCGACCTGCTGCTGTCCGATTCCTCGATGAAGGACCACCCGCTGACGCCGATGCGCGACGCCAGCCTGGTTCGTGTGCTGGGGCGTCAGACGCCGCACAAGGTCGGGCTGGTTCAGCACGTCACGGTCTCGCAAGGCGCCGATGGGGTACCGGATTCTGGGGTGTCGCGGCAGGACGGTTCGCCTATGTCGCGCTCGCCGCCGACGGTCATCGCCACGCCATCGTCGATGCGATCAGCGACGCCGATCTCATGACCATCGGCGCCGCTTCGAGCGAACTGGCGCTGATCACTGGCGGTTCCGGCATCGCGCTGGGCCTGCCCGCGAACTACCGTGCCGCCGGGCTGATCGGCGAGGCGGCGCTGGCCGAACCGCCAAGGCCGACCGGCCGCCGTGCCGTGCTCGCCGGGAGCTGCTCGGTGGCGACGCGCGGCCAGGTCGCGGCCGTCGCCGGCACCTGGCCGACTCGTCACATCGACCCGTTCGAGTTGCACCGCGACGAGGACACCGTCGCCGGCCTGCTGGATTGGGCTAAGGCGCAGCCCGCCGACACGCCGATCCTGATCGCGTCCTCCGACGCGCCCGAGGCGGTCGCCAAGGTGCAGGCCGAACTCGGCCGCGAGGCCGCTGGCGCCCTGGTCGAGAATGCCTTCGGCGCGCTGGCCAAGGGGTTGGTCGAGATGGGCGTGCGCCAGCTCATCGTCGCCGGCGGCGAGACCTCGGGCGCGGCGATCGGCGCGCTCGACGTACCGGCGCTGCGCATCGGCCCGGAAATCGACCCGGGCGTGCCGTGGTGCGAGAGCCTGGGCGAGCCGGCCCTGGCACTGGCACTGAAGTCCGGCAACTTCGGGGCTGAGGACTTCTTCGCCAAGGCCTTCGGAATGTTGTCGTGAGCGAGGTCAAAACGCGTGACCGGATCTGCGCGCTGGCTGCTTCGATGTTCGAGCGCGGGCTGACCTTCGGTTCGTCGGGCAACATCTCGGTGAAGCTCGACGACGGCTGGCTGATGACGCCGACCGGCTCGACCATGCGCGAGCTCGATCCCGCGCGCCTGTCGCGCCTGGACGCCGCCGGCAACCTGATCGACGGCGACCCGCCGACCAAGGAATCCTTCCTGCACCTGGCGATGTACGACCGGCGGCCCAAGGCCGGCGCCGTCGTGCACCTGCACTCGACCCATTCCGTCGCCGTCAGTTGCCTCGCCGACGTCGACCCGGCCGACGTGCTGCCGCCGATCACCGCCTACTACGTGATGAAGGTGGGGACGTTGCCGCTGGTGCCCTACTACCCGCCGGGCGACAAGGACCTGGCCGACGCCGTCGGCAAGCTCGCGGGCAAGCATCACGCCGTCCTGCTCGCCAACCACGGCCCCGTCGTCGCCGGCAAATCGCTGGACGACGCGGTCTATGCGACCGAGGAACTGGAGGAGACCGCGAAGCTCTTCCTGATGCTGCGCGGCGAAAGCACCCGCTACCTCACCCAGAAGCAGGTCGCCGCGCTGAAGGAAAGGTTCCCGGCGTGAGCGGTAGGGAGCGCGCGCGTCTGGTCGCGGCGCTCCGTGTCGCCGGCCACGAGGTGATGCCGAGCGAGGCCGGCTTCGTCTGCATCGAGCTGCGCCGGCCGGTGGCGCCGGTGGTCGAAACACTGACGGGGCAGGGCTTTCCCGTCGCCGCCATGGTCGCGCCCGGTCACGAAACTTGCCTGCGCATCATGGTCGGCAATGCCGAGACCAACGATGCGCTGGTCGACGCGCTGGCTGGACTGGATGCCGCCTGGCCGGAGCAGCCGCGCACGCTGCTGCATGTCGGCTGCGGTCGCGACCTGCCGGGCAAGCTGCACCAGGAATTCCGGACCGAGCGCTGGCGCGAGATCCGGCTCGACATCGACGAGTCCGTCGCGCCCGACATCGTCGCCTCGATGACCGACATGAGCCCGGTCGCCGACGACAGCCATGACGCGCTCTACTCGTCGCACACACTGGAGCATCTCTACTGGCACGACGTGCCGGTGGCGCTGGCCGAGTTTCGCCGCGTGCTGCGCCCGGCCGGCATGCTGCTGCTCCGACTGCCGGACCTGGAGGCGGCGTGCAAGCGTGTTGCCGAGGGCGCCTCGTTGCTCGACCCGCTCTACGAGTCGCAGGTCGGGCCGATCAACGCGCTGGACGTCATCTTCGGCTACCAGAAGTTCCTGCGCGACGGGAACGAGTTCATGGCCCACCGCTGCGGCTTCTCCAAGGACACCTTGAGACAGCAACTGGAAGCGGCCGGTTTCGAGCCGATCGAGATCCACGCCGACAAGCACATGAACATCTGGGGCCGCGCCTGGAAGCCGCGACCCGGCTGACTCAGACGTTCAGGTTCTCTTCCGACAGTGGCTTGCGCTCGGCCATGTTGAAGCGGCCGTCGTAGATCGGGCCCTTGCCGGTGCTCGGCCCGGTGTACTGCACGAAGAACATCAGCCCGCCGGTCTCGGTCGAGAGGTCTTCCTCGTAGTGCGGGTCGGGATGGAACACGACCGTGCCGGGGCCGACCGTGCGCTCGCCGATCTTGAAGGTGCCCTCCAGGATGTACCAGACCTGCGCGAAGTCGTGCCGGTGACGCGGGTGGAAGGCGCCGGCGTCGTAGCGCACGAAGCCGGTGTTCGGCTCGTCCGGCCGCGCTTCGCGTGGATGGAACACCATCTTGCTGCTCTGGCCGGGGAAACGCAGCGTCTCCCAATCCATGTCGTCGACGTGGCGATACTCCGGCCCGTGGTCAGTCTGCGACATTGCTGCCTCCTATTCCTGCGGATAGCGCCAGGGCTTGTCCGGCTGCTCGGCGTTCTCGTCGATGGTCCATTGCGGCAGGGCGAAGCCGTCCGCGACGGATGAGAAGACCATGCGCACGCGGCTGCCGATGCCGACGGTCTTGATCACGTCGGGTGGCGCGAAGCTGCCGTCCGCCATCACCAGGTTGCCGGTGACGCGCAGTGCCTCGTCGGCGCTCGGCTCGCCCTTCTGCGTGTCGAGGTCGACCACCAGAACCATGTAAGGGACCTTGTCGCGGAAGGCCGGTTGGATCGGGTGATGCACCTCGGCATAGCTGTGCACTGTGCCCTTGCCCTCCACCGGCACCCACTCGCTCTCCCGGTCCCCGGTCCATGGACAGGCGGTGGTCGGCGGGTAGCGCAGCAGGCCCGACTGCTTGCCGCGTTGCAGCCGGAACTCGCCCTTGGCGCACCAGCCGAAGAAGTCGCGATTCTCGCCATCCACATCGTCGATGGTGAGCATCATGCCCATGTATTCGCCCTGGATCGGCATCAGCGCGCGTCCTTCGCCATGACCATCGCCGAGCCGGTGCCCGGGTTGGCCCAGCCCATGTTGCAGGTGACTTCCGCGCCGCGTACCTGGCGGCAGCCGCCTTCGCCGTAGTCGTAGGTGTGCTGGCGCTTGCCATCCGGCCCGACGGGGCAGCTGTCGTCGACCTCGCCGCGCAGTTGCCGCGTGTTCTCGATCACCATGTTCATGCCGTGCGTGTAGCCCTCGCAGAGATGGCCGCCCGACGTGTTGTTCGGCCGCTTACCCCCCAGCTCGATGGTGCCGTCGGAGATGTATTGGCCGCCTTCGCCCTTCTTGCAGAAGCCGTAGTCTTCGAGCTGCAGCATGGTGGTGAAGGTGAACGCGTCGTAGGAGCCGGTGACGTCCACGTCCTCCGGCCCGAGCCCGGCATTCGGCCACAGGATGTTGCGCGCATAGTGGCCGGCGACGGTCGACAGCGGGCCCTCGGCCTCACCTGTCGCGGGAGCCAGGCAGGCGACGGTGAGATCGCCGATGAGCTTGCCGTTGTGGTTGGTCATCGGCGTGAGCGCCATCCGGCCCG
>CAZVLI010000004.1:17983-18600 GCA_964627965.1 uncultured Rhodospirillales bacterium | reverse complement strand
AGCGTGCGGCGCAGGCCTACGCCCGGCGCCGCCGCGCGTTGATCGACGCGCTGATCGGCCACGGCATCGAGGCCACCGGCGATTCCGGGCTCAACGTCTGGCTGCCGGTACCGGCGGAGGCGCCGGTCGTCGCCGGCATGGCTGCCGCCGGCTGGGCGATCCAGGCCGGAGAACGCTTCCGCCACCGCAGCGCCCCGGCCGTGCGTCTCACCGTCGCCGGCATGGCCGAAGAAGAAGCGCCCGCCATCGCCGCCACGCTCGCGCAACTGTTAGCCGCCCCGCGCCGTCGCCTGCTTGCCTGAGCGCCCTGAAGGCGACAGAATAAAACAAGAACATAATGGAGGCGGGCATGCGCCCCTTCAAGGACATCGAGAAACTCGCCGCCGATCGTAAGGGCGGCCCGAAGGCGCTGGCGAAGCTGCTGCCGCCGGTGCAAACGGCCAAGCAGCTCGCCAAGGTCGGCGACGACCGCTGGCTGTCGGCAATGGCCAAGCGCATCTTCCAGGCCGGTTTCAACTGGAAGGTGGTGGAGAACAAGTGGCCCGGCTTCGAGGCCGCGTTCCACGGCTTCGCCCCCAACCGCTGCGCCATGATGCCGGACGAGGAGATCGAGGCGC
>CAZVLI010000004.1:9949-17973 GCA_964627965.1 uncultured Rhodospirillales bacterium | reverse complement strand
GAACGGCGTCTACCTCCACACGGTTGAGGAAGACGGCGCCAAGCTGCGCGCGGTGCGCGAGAACGCCGTCTTCGTCACCGATCTGGCGAAGGAGCACGGCTCGGCGTCGAAGTTCTTCGCCGAATGGCCGGACGAGGACTATGTCGGTCTGCTGGAACTGCTGAAGAAGCGTGGCAGCCGCCTCGGCGGTAACACTGGCATGTACCTGCTGCGCGGCATGGGCAAGGACAGCTTCATCACCTCCAACGACATGGTCGCGGCGCTGATCCGCGAGGGCGTCGTCGACAAGAACCCGACGAGCAAGCGCGACATGGCCAAGGTCCAGGCCGCCTTCAACGCCTGGCACGCGGAAAGCGGACGCCCGTTCACGCACATCAGCCGCATTCTGGCGATGAGCGTCGACAGCGGACCGATGCCAGATCACTACGTCGGCCTGAACTGACTGGACCGCGCCGGAACGCACCCCATATCGAACGCATGAAGATACTCAGCGCCCTGCTGGTCCTGCTCGCGCTGGCGCTGCCGGCCCGGGCGGAGACCGCCTACGATTTCCGTTTCGACGCCATCGACGGCGCGCCGCTACCGCTGAGCGACTTCCGTGGCAAGGCGCTGCTGGTGGTCAACACCGCGTCCTTCTGCGGCTTCACCCACCAGTACACCGACCTGGTCACGATCTGGCGCAGCTATCGCGAGCGCGGGCTGGTGGTGCTGGGTGTGCCGTCGAACGACTTCGGCGGCCAGGAGCCCGGCAGCGCACAGGACATCAAGCAGTTCTGCGAGATCAACTACGACGTCGACTTCCCGCTCACCGACAAGGCCGTGGTGAAGGGCGCCGAGGCACACCCGCTCTATCGCTGGCTCGCGGCCGAGCTCGGCGCCAAGTCGACGCCGCGCTGGAACTTTCACAAGTACCTGATCGCCGCCGACGGCCGGCCGGTCGGCTACTTCCCTTCGGCGGTGAAGCCGACCGACCCGAAGTTGACCGCCGCGATCGAGGCGGCGCTGCCCCGCTGACCTACTTCTCGACCTGCCCGCCGGATTCGATCCAGGCCGCCATGCCGCCGACCAGGTTCACCACGTCGGTGTAACCCATCTCCATCAGCGTCTTGCACGCCAGGGTCGAGCGCCCGCCACTGGCGCAATTCACGACGATCTTCTTCGACTGATCCAGCTCGGCCTTGTACATCGGCGAGGTCGGGTCGGCCTGGAACTCCAGCAGCCCGCGCGGCACGTGCACCGAGCCGGGAATGCGCCCGGTGTTGGCCAGCTCCGGCGGCTCGCGCACGTCGAGAAACACCACGTTCGGGTCGCCCACCAGGCCCTTCGCGGTTGCCACGTCGACGGCGTGTATCACCGCGTTGGCTTCCGCCAGATAGTCCTTCATGCCCTTGGCCATCGTAATACTCCTCAATGCGCGGCGTGCCGCGCCGACCAGCCCATGTCCTCGATCACCTCGTCGGCCGTCTGCACCCAGCCGAACTTCATCGCGAAATTCTTCAACGTCGCGGCGTGCAGCTCCGGGTCGAAGGACGACACCGCATCCGACACCATGGTCGTCTTGAAACCGTGGTGGAAGGCCTCGCGCGCCGTCTCCTCCACACATATCTGCGTCACCGTGCCGGTCACCACCAGCGACTCCACGCCGTGGCTGTGCAGCATGTCGGCCAGCGCCGTGCCGTGGAACGCGCCGTAGCCAAACTTCTCGACGATCAGATCCTTCGGCTGCGGCGCCAGCTCAGGAACGATCTCGGTGACCTCCAGCTCCTCGGTGAAGTCCTGGTAGCGCCGCTTGTGATCCTTCCAGCAGCACTTGGTCGGCGGCTCGCACACCGGCGACCAGTTCCACAGCAGGCTGCGGTAGGGCGTGGTGATGAACTTGGTATAGACGACCGGCCGCAGCTTGCCGCGAAAGCAGGCGATCAGGCGTTGATGCGCGTCGATGGTCGCGCGCGCGTCCGGCACCTCAAGCGGCGCGCCGGGCCGCACGAAGTCATTCTGCATGTCGACGATCACCAATGCCGGTCGGGTCAGCCGTTCCGCTGCGGTCGCCATGCTCACGTCTCCCTGAGTTGCCGCCTGTCCGATCATAGCGCACCATGGCCGCGGTTGAACGGAGGAGGATCGCGGATGCCAGATACCTGGTATGCCGACGCGCCCTACCCGGTGCGCGAAGACATCCGCCAAGCCCACGCCGCCGCCTGGGACCGCATTGCCGGCCCGGGGACGTGGCTGACGGGGCCGGAGCGGGTCGCCGTCGCGGCCGAAGCGCGTCACGCGCGCACCGGCTGTGCCCTGTGCAAGGCCCGCAAGGACGCACTATCGCCGAATGCCGTGGACGGCTCGCACGACACCGTCAGCGCCCTGCCAGCCGCACAGATCGAGGCGATCCACCGCATCGCCACCGATCCCGGCCGGCTGACCGAGACCTGGCAGAAGGGTCTCGGCATGGACGAGACGGCGTATGTCGAGACGGTCGGGGTCATCGCCCAGCTCACCGCCATCGACACATTCGCCAGTGGGCTCGGCCAACCGTGGCGCGACCTGCCCGAACCGAAGCCCGGCGAGCCGACACGGCGCGTCACGCCCGGTGCCAAGCATGGGCTCGCCTGGGTCGCCACGCTGGACCCGGCCGACGCCGAAGGCGAGGACGAGACGCTGTATCCGAGCGGGCGCTCACCGGCGAACATTCGCCGCGCGATGAGCCTGGTGCCGAACGAGGTCCGCGGCTTCTTCAACATCGTCGAGGTCCAGTACCTGCCGGGACCGGCAATGCTCGACTTCGACAACGAGTACCGCGCGATCACGCACGCGCAGATCGAGCTGCTCGCCGGGCGCGTTTCCGCCATCAACCAGTGCGCCTATTGAACGACCAGCCATGCGCAACTGCTCCGTGCGAGCGGCAAACATGACGGTCGGGACTACGACGTGGGGCTGGTGAACGGCGGCGAAGCCGACGGCAACATCCCGCACGGCGCCTTGCTGGCGAAGTTCGCCGAAGCCGTGGTGAGCGGCGATCCGGAGGAGCTGGTGGATCTGCGCGCCGGCATCGTCGATGTGCTCGGCCCCGAAGGGCTGGTCGACTCGGCCGCCGTCGTCGGCCTGTTCAACGCCATCGACCGCGTCGCCGACTCCACCGGCATTCCCCTGGAGGACTGGAAAGCCGAGGACACAGTCGAGATGCGCCAGAGCATCGGCGTGACGGCATTCCCGTCGGGGCGCGGCTAGCCTTTCGCGCCGCGCTCCGAGCCGCCGCGCACGGTCAGCAGCAAGCCCGCCAGCCCGATGGCGAGCAGCACGAACATGCGCGGTTCCGGAATCGGGATGGCATAGAGGTCCTTGACCCCATCGATACTGCCCGCGTCGGGATCGCGCATCACGAAGCTTGAGATGTCCGCGCGCATCAGGCCCGTGCCGAAGTGATCGAGTCCCCAGGAGTGGCCGATCTCGTGCAGCGCGATGGTGTAGAAGTCATAGTCGTCGAACGTGAACGTCGCGCAGTTCGCACCGGCTATCTGGCAGTCGACGGCGACGGTGTGACTGGTCGGCGTGCCGGTCCCGCCGAATAGCCAACCGTTTGGGTGTGCGATTTCGGTCACGAAGGGATCGCTACTGCCGGCGATACGGATCATGTCACCCGGTATGCCAAGCAGGATCGAAGGGTCGGAATCGAAAGTGAAATCGGTCGCGCCAGGGTCCCAGAACGCAGTGGCATGACCGTCGGCCGCGCCGATGTCGTTCCACAGCACGTCGATCTCATGGCCACCAGTCGCCACTTCGTCATAGTCGACGCTGATGCGGATCGGCACGCCGTTGACGTTCATCTCCACGCCGTTGACCAGCTGCTCCCACTCATCGACGGCATTGCGGAAATCGGCGCGCGCGGCTGCGACGACATCCGTCTCGAACAGGTAGCGCGGCGAGAAGTTGGGATCGATATAGCCGTGCCCCAACTGACCGCCGTTGCGGTAGAAGCGGTCATCCCACACGGCGTAACCGATGTACTTGCCGTTGCCGCCGGTCAGCGCATCGCGATCCCGATGCTGATGCATGGTGCCATCGGGATTATCCGGGTCCGGATCGGCGACCGCCTCCGTCGCCGACGGGTCGATCCAGGTCGTGTCCTGATCAACCGTACCCGGATTGTGATGCGGATGCGGATTCAGATGCGTGTTCGGAATCGCCGCGGCGGGGCCAACGAACTGCCCGACGAGCATGCCCGCCGTCAGGCCGCCAAAGACGCCACGAACGACCCCACGAAACGTCAAAAGGGTGCGCATAGGTCGTCCTCCCGTCGAGAACGCGGCCACCTCGGCACGATCACGGCGCTGGTCGCCGCATATCGTCATTCTAGGGGAACTCGACGGCACCGGCGCCTGTGACAAATTGTGCGCCACCCCTTCGCCGCGGCGCGGCGTTCGGGTGCCCGTCGAACTCAGGTCAGCTCGGCCCGGACGATCTTGGTGCCGTCGACCATGGCCTTGAGCTTGGCGAAGGCGACGGCGCGCGGCAGGTATTTCATGCCGCAGTCCGGCGCCACTACGATGCGTTCCGCCGGCAGCACTTCCAGCGCCGCGCGCAGCCGCGTCGCGACGGTCTCCGGCGTTTCCGCCTCTGGGTTGTCGAGATCGATGACGCCGAGCATGACCTTCTTGTGCGGCAGCCCGGCGAGGTTCTCCCCGTCCAGCCCGGGCTGCGCCGCCTCGATCGAAATCACGTCGGCCGAGGTCGCGTCGAGTTCCGGCAGGAAGGTGTAGCCGGTCGGCTTGTCCTTCACCATCGCCGCATAGCCCATGCACATGTGCACCGCCGTCGGCCCGGGCGCGCCCTCCAGCGCCTTGTTGATCGCGGCCACGGCATAGCGCGCCGCGACCTCCGGACGGGCCTGCATCCACGGCTCGTCGAGCTGCACGATGTCCGCGCCGGCGGCGAAGGCGTCCTTTACCTCGGCGTTCACCGCAGTGGCGTAGTCCATCGCCAGTTCGGCATCGTCGTCGTAGAACTCGTTCGCCGCCTGCTGCGCCATCGTGAACGGTCCAGGCAGCGTCACCTTCAGCGGCCGGTCGGTCTGCGCGCGCACGAAGCGCAGGGTGTCGATCACCACCGGTCGCGTGCGCTTGATCGGACCGATCACACGCGGCACCGGCGTCGCCTTCTTGCCACGGCCGAAGGTATTGCCCGGCTTTACCAGATCGATGCCGTCCAGCGCCGTGGCGAACAGGTTCGAGTAGCTCTCGCGCTCCGCCTCGCCGTCGCCGACGATATCGACGCCGGCGCGCTCCATGTCGTGGATGGCCAGCACCGCCGCGTCATGCTGGCCCTCTGCCAGCGCGTCGCCATCCAGGCGCCAGATGTCGCGCGCGCGAATTCGCGGCACCCCGGCATTGGCCAGCGCCTCCTTGTCCACCAACCAGTTCGGCTGCGGATAGCTGCCGACCACGGTCGTCGGCAGGATCGGCAGGTCACTAAGCCACTTGTCGCTCATTCGGCGTTTCGTCTCGCGTCCTTGGCGAGCAGCGAGAACAGCACGTGGTCGCGCCACACGCCGTTGATCCGCAAGTACTCGCGGGCATAGCCCTCTTCGGTGAATCCGGTGCCGCGCAGCACCGCCTTGCTCGGCTCGTTCGACGGCAGGCAGGCCGCTTCCAGCCGATGCAGGCCGAGGTCGTCGAAAACGAAGGGCAGCAGCGTACGCACCGCGTCCTGCATCATGCCCTGGCCCGCGAACGGCTTGCCCATCCAGTAGCCGAGCGAACACGACTGGGTCACGCCGCGACGTACGTTCGACAGCGTCAGGCCGCCGACCAGTTCCTCGTCGCTGGCGCGGAAGACGAAGAAGGCGTAGCCGTAGCCGTCGCGCGCGTCGCGCTGATAGCGACGCAGCCGGCGGCGGTAGGCCAGCCGGGTGAGCTCATCGGCGGTCCACGTCGGCTCCCAGGGCGTCAGGAACTCGCGACTCGACGCGCGCAGCCGCGCCCAATTCGACCAGTCCGCAACCTGCGGGGCGCGCAGAAACACGCGCTCGCCCCGCAAGACGGGCGGCGCACCGGTCCATGGTGGATTGCGCAGGAATGCCGACACCGGCCTTCCTCCCCCTGAAGTCGCGCCTAGGCGGACGGTTTCGCGAATTTTGCCGCGATGTCCTCGAACGAGGCAAGCTGGGCCACGGGTCCGAGCGCCGCCAGGGACGGACGGCCAGCCAGCAGCCGGGCCGTTACCCGTCGTACGGCGGCGGCATCGACCGCATCGACCTTGGCAACAATCTCGTCGACAGAGAGCGGCCGACCGTAGATCAGCATCTGCCGCGCAAGCTGCTCGCTGCGCGACGCGCTGCTTTCCAGCGACATCAGCATGCCGGCCTTGAGCTGCGCCCGCGCCCGCGCCACCTCGTCCTCGTCGGCATCCGCCGCCAGCCGGGCCAGTTCGTCGCACGCGACCGGCACCAGTTCGGCGATCTGGTCCTCGCCGGTACCGGCATAGAGGCCGAAGCTGCCGCCGTCGACGTAGGACGACGCGAAGGTGAAGACCGAGTAGCAGAGACCGCGCACTTCGCGCAGTTCCTGGAACAACCGGCTCGACATGCCGCCGCCAGCCACGGTCGACAGCACCTGGCAGGCATAGAAGTCGGGATCGTCATAGGCGACACCCGGCAGCGCCATGGCGACGTGAACCTGCTCCAGGTCGCGGTCCAGCCGGATCTCGCCGCCGACGTAAGACGCGGGCTCGTAGCCATTCGCCTCGCTGTGGCGCAGATCTCCGAACGTTTCCTCGGCGAGCCGCACCGTCGCCTCGTGGTCGACGGCGCCAGCCGCGACCAGGACCATGCGCTCGGCCCGGTAGTGGCGGCCCATGAACCCGGCCAGCGCGTCGCGCGACATCCCCGATACTGTCTCGTCGGTGCCGAGGATCGACCAGCCCATCGGCTGATCCGGGTAGGACGCGGCTTGCAGGTGGTCGAAGATAATGTCGTCGGGCGTGTCCTCCGCCTGCCCGATC
Organism: uncultured Rhodospirillales bacterium; assembly: GCA_964627965.1. Taxonomy (GTDB): domain Bacteria; phylum Pseudomonadota; class Alphaproteobacteria; genus JAVKFY01. Next base: position 10,980 of record CAZVLI010000004.1, on the reverse strand, counting down.
TCCTGCAGCACGACGTGGCGCTCGCGCTCCAGCTCGGTCGGATCGAATACCGAGTGCTGCAGGATGTCGCCGAGGATATCAACGGCCAGCGGCACATCGTCCTTCAGCACGCGGGCGTAGTAGGCGGTGTGCTCACGCCCGGTGTAGGCGTTGAGGTGCCCGCCGACAGCCTCGATCTCGGTGGCGATGGCGCGAGCATCGCGGCGTTTCGTGCCTTTGAACGCCATGTGCTCCAGCAGGTGCGCGACGCCGTTGACCTCCGCCGTCTCGTAACGGGCGCCAACGTCGACCCAGACCCCGACCGACGCGCTCTCCAGATGCGGCGTGGCGTCGGTGACGACGCGCATGCCATTGGCGAGCGTGGTGACTTCAACAGGCAAACATGACCCTTTCGCGATAACCAGCCCGGCACACTACTTGCCCGGCCGCCGCCGGAGCAAGCTCAGCCCGTCGGGGTATTGCCGAATCCCATCAGGTGCTGGCCGGCATCGACCGTGAGCACGTGGCCGGTAACCTGGCGCGCACCGACGAGGTAGCGGACCGCATCGACCACGTCGTCGCCACCCAGTCCTTCGCCCAGCGGGGTCAGGCGTTGTCGCGCGGCGAAGGTCGCGGGCGACTGCTCGCTCGGGAGCACCAGGCCCGGTGCGATGCCGTTCACCCGGATACCCTTGGCCGCGAGATCGAAGGCCGCGAGCCGCGTCGCCCCCTCCAGCCCGAACTTGCCGCAGAAGTAGCTGAACCGCGTCGGCGACGGCGACCCCGTCTGCGTGTCCAGCAGGTTGACGATGCATGCGCCATCCGGCACCGGCGACTGCGCGGCGAAGGCCTGCATCAGGAACACCGGCGCGGTCAGGTTCACGTCGACCAGCCGGCGCCAGCTTTCCGCCGTGAGGTCGCCAAGCCCGTCCTTGCCGAAGTCCGACGCGGAGTTGACCAGCACCGAAAGCGGGCCCAGCGCATCTATGGCCTGCTCGATCAGAACGCCGCTGCCCGTTGCGTCTCCCAAGTCGGGCCGCAGCGCCAACGCG
>CAZVLI010000004.1:0-9939 GCA_964627965.1 uncultured Rhodospirillales bacterium | reverse complement strand
CCGGCTTCTATCTCCGCCACGGTCTCGGCGGCACCGTCGGCCGACGCGTTGTAGTGCACCGCCACGGCGTAACCGTCCGCCGCCAACCCGAGTGCGATGGCCTTGCCCAGGCGCCGACCGGCGCCAGTCACCAGCGCGGCGCCGGCCATCAGAGCATCGTCAGCATGTCCAGCACCGGCTGGACGCGCGCGACTTCGTGGCTGCGGATCAGGTTGGCCTTGGACAGCAGCGCCAGCGTGGCCGAGCTTGTTTCCGCGGCGCGCACCTCGTCGCGAAACAGGTAGACTGACGAGGCCAATGTCACGCACACCGGCCAGCCGAGTTCGCGCAGCCGGAACGCCTGGAACATGCTCTCGGTCTGGTAGCGCACCCGCTCCGGTCCGTCGCGCAGACCGAGCGCGAAGCCGAAGCCGGGATCGAGCCACAGCCGTTCCACGCCGCCCCCGGTCGCCAGCGCCACACGCTCGGCGAAAAACTCGAGCTGGTCGTCCACCAGCTTGTCCGGCGACGGCAACGCATCCGTCGAGCGCGCGTTCTCGCCGGGCGTGTAGCACATCACCAGCCCGGCCTCGTGCCGTGCGATGTTCTCGTAGAAGGCCGGGTCGTCGATCCGGCCGGTCAGGTTGATGACGGCGGCGCCGGCGTCCAGCGCCGCGGCCGCGACCTCGGCATGGTAGGTCTCGATCGAGACCATCATGTTGTCCGCGACCAGCACGTCGATAACCGGCCGCAGCGTGTCGATCTGCCGCGTCACGTCGACCAGGTCGGTATCGTCGCCGGTCGATTCCGCGCCGACGTCGATCATCGCTGCGCCTTCCACCGTCATCCGCCGCGCCCGATAGCGCGCCATGTCCGGCGTATGGCAGATGCTCTCGCGATAGGACGAGTCGCGCGACAGGTTGATCACGCCCATCTGGTAGGGCGCGTCCTCGAAGGTCATGTCGAAATGGGGGAACGAGAAGCTCCGCACCGGCGCGGCCAGCGCATCGCGGTGCGCGGTCCACAGTTCCAGCAAACGTTCCGGAATCATCGCGCCGCTGCTCCTTTCGTCGTCCCCCCTGCCCAGTCGTGCGCCGACTCCGTCAGGTCGCCGTCCTCTGCCGGCAACGCCGCCAGCAGATCGCGCATCGTGCGCCCCAGCCGCGGATGAACCATGTCCGGCGCCAGATCGCACACGGGTACCATCACGAACCGCCTTTCATGCATGCGCGGATGCGGCAGCTCGAGGTCCGCCTCGTCACTGAGCGTGCGGCCATAGGTGAGCAGGTCGAGATCGAGCGTGCGCGGCCCCCAATGGACAACACGTTCACGCGCGTGGTCGTGCTCGATCCGCTGCAACATGCTCAGCACCGCCGAAGGTCCGGCCTCGGTCTCGGCCAGCAGCGCGGCGTTGAGGAAAGCATCCTGGCCACCGGGCCCACCGACCGGCGCGGTCTCGTACAGCGCCGACACACCCAGCACCTCCATCGCCGGATCGCCGGCGATCGCCGCGACCGCGTCCGTCAGGTGCGCCAGCCGGTCCCCGAGGTTGGAGCCCATCGCGATCAGGCAACGCGTCATCGACCCCGCGCCCGCTCGATGACGATGCCGACACCGTCCGCCGCGTTGAAGATCTTCGGTTTCTGCACCGACACCCGCACTGCCGCGACGAGGTCGTTCTCCAGCACCTGCGCCGCGATCGCTTCGGCCCAGGTCTCGACCAGCTCGACGTGCTCGTCCGAGGCGGCCTTCGCCTGGATGAAATTCACTGTGTCTTCGTAGGAAACGTAGCGCCCGGTCTCGCGGACGATGCCGGCATAGCCCGGCACGGTGTCGATCTCGACGTCGAACTGCACTGTCTGACGACGCTCGTGCTCGAAGTCGTAGACGCCGATGAAGGTTTCGAGGCGCAGGCCGCGGATCACGATACGGTCCGGCGCGCCGCCCACTCGCGCGTCGGCCTGGCTGATACGTTCGACCGTCAAGCGGAACCTCTCTCGCGCGGCGTCGCGGCAGCCTACTTGCGCTCATCCGGGCGGGCAAGGCACGCTGATGGTCTGCCAACAGGAGGGAACGGCGCCATGAAAGCGGTGGAAGCCATCGTCGAGATCATGAAGCGCGAGGGCGTGGAGATCGTCTTCGGCTATCCGGTCAATCACGTGCTCGAATACGCGGCGCGCTGGGACATCCGGCCGATCATCGTTCGCCAGGAGCGCATCGGGTTGCACATGGCCGACGCGCTGTCGCGGATGACCTCGGGCAACAAGATCGGCGTCTTCGCCATGCAGCACGGGCCGGGCTCCGAGAACGCCTACGGCGGCGTCGCGCAGGCCTTCGCGGAGGGCGTGCCACTTCTGGTCCTGCCGATGGGTTACGCGCGGCGCATTGCTCACATCCGGCCGAACTTCAACTCCACCGAAGCGATGAAGCCGGTCGCGAAGACCACAGAACCGGTGACCTCGGCCGACGAGGTGCCGAACATCATGCGCCGCGCTTTCTCGCGCCTGCGCACCGGCCGCGGCGGCCCGGTGGTGGTCGAGATTCCGACCGACGTGATGAACGAGGAACTGTCCGGCGAATTGAACTACATGCCGGTCGGCGCGACCCGCTACGGGCCCGAGCAAGCCGACATCGACAAGGCCGCCGACGCGTTGATCGAGGCCAAGAACCCGGTGATCTGGGCCGGCCAGGGCATCCACTACGCCGAGGCCTGGCCGCAGCTGAAGCAGCTCGCCGAGCATCTGGCGATCCCGGTGACCACGTCGCTGCCCGGCAAAAGCGCCTTCGACGAGACCCACCCGCTGTCGCTCGGCTCCGGCGGTCTCGCCAGCCCGCAGCAGGTGCGCACCTTCCTCGACGAGGCCGACCTGATCTTCGCCATCGGCTCCAGCCTGACGGAGACCAACTTCAACATCGGCCTGCCCAAGGGCAAGCGCTTCATCCAATCGACGCTGGACCCGATCGACCTGAACAAGGACATGCCGATCGAGCTCGGCCTGCTGGGCGACGCGGCATTGACGCTGGACGCACTGAACGCCGCCATCGCCGCGCGCGAGCCGAAACAGCGCGATGCCTCGGCCGTGACGCAGAAGATCGCGGCGATCCACGAGGAATGGTTCGCCAAGTGGAAGCCGAAGCTGACGTCCGACGAAGCGCCGCTGTCGCCCTACCGCGTGTTGTGGGACCTGCAGAACACGGTCGACAAGGACAACACGGTCATCACCCACGACGCCGGCTCACCGCGCGACCAGCTCTCACCCTTCTGGCGCTCGACAACGCCGCTCAGCTACATCGGCTGGGGCAAAACCACGCAACTCGGCTACGGCCTGGGCCTGGCGATGGGCGCCAAGCTGGCGCGGCCGGACGCGCTCTGCATCAACGTCTGGGGCGACGCGGCCATCGGCTTCACCGGCATGGACTTCGAGACCGCGGTGCGCGAACGCATCCCGATCCTATCGATCCTGCTGAACAACTTCTCGATGGCGATCGAGCTGAAGGTGATGCCGGAGTCGACCAAGAAGTACCGCTCGACCGACATCTCCGGCGACTACGCGGCAATGGCCCGCGCCTTCGGCGGCTACGGCGAGCGCGTCACCGAACCGTCGGAGATCATCCCGGCGATCAAGCGGGGTATCGAGCAGACGAAGAATGGCGTGCCGGTGCTGCTCGAGTTCATCACCTGCAAGGAGACGGAGGTCTCGCGGCTGTAGCCGCGAGACCCAGTTCCGTCAGGCGTAGCGGCGCCGGATGTAGGTGCCGGCGCCGAGCAGGGCGAAGCCGAGGCCGAACAGGCCGAGGCTCGCCGGCTCCGGCACCGACAGCCGGCAGGTGTCGGCACCAAGAACCCGCTTGCTGTAACTGCCGTCCAGATTGCCGGACAGCACGCAGTTCAGGATCGGATCGGTATCCAACGCCGACGGGCCGTTGAACTCGTACTGATAGTTGCCGGCCAGGTTGGTGTCGGCCTGGAACGGCCCGATCTCGCCAGCCGTGAGCTGGAAGTTGCCGACCGCGGCGACATAGCTGCCGGCGTTGAATACCATTGTGATCGACGGATCGCTGCCCGACGCGTTGTCCGTCGCGACGATGTTGGAGAAGGTGCCGTCGTCGACATAGATGATCATGTCGGGATCGGCACCGACCACCGGCGGACCGCCGAGATCGTTGGCCTGGAAGGTCTGCGACTCGGTGACCGCGATCTCGAAGAACCAGAGGTCGATGGTGCTCGACACCCCGTTCGTCTCGATCGAGTCGGCTTCCAGAAACACCGCGTGCGCGGGGCTGGCCGCAAGCGCCATCGCGCCGGTGACGACCGCCGCCGCGGCGACGGTTCTCAACTGATTGAATAGACTGACCACAGTCCCCCTCCTTGTTCGTTGGTTTATGGGGACAAGCATGGCCGGCGTACCGCGACAGGCACGTGTCAATAGAATGACCAAGATGGTGCCGCGCCGGCTCGGGCGCGACACCATCTCGCGTCCGGCTACTTCTTCTGGCTCTCGATGAAGTTCACCATCCGGATCACGTCGCCCGCCTCGGTGCGGGCGAGCGGACCGTCGCTGACCGAGAGCTGTGCGATCTTGCCTTCCGGCGTGATCACCGCCTCCAGCGGCTGCGCGAACTCGCGCTGCGGCTCCCAGTAGCCGCCAAGCCCTTCGATCGTCGCCTGATCGACGCCGTAGCCGACCGGGATTCCGATCTTGGCCGCCATCTCGGCCGCCTTGTCCTGCGGATCGGTGCTCGCCGCCACGACGGCGACACCCAGTTCCTTCAATTCGGCGAGTTTCTCACTGAAGCCGTCCAACTGACGTCGACAGTAAGGTCACCACCCGCCGCGATAGAACAGGATCACCTTGTAGCCATCGCCCATGTCGTCCGGCACGGTCATCGTGCCGCCGTCGGACAGGGCGATCTTGGTCGACGGGAACGCCATCCCGCGCCCGAGTCGCTGCGCCATGCGTTGCTTCCTTTCCATGCTGGAAATCGCAGATGACGACATTTTGGAACGTTCGGTCGGAAAGTCCAGCCACGTCGCCGTGAGTCGCCGGTCAGGCGGTGGCGTGGCCGCGCATGTAGGCCTGCACCGCCGCCAGATCGTTCGGCAGCCGCTCCAGTTGCTCCGGCCGGGTCATCAGGTCGGCCATCGACGGCGGCAGCGCCGGACGCTCGCCGGTCGCCGCCTCCACCGCGTCGGGAAATTTCGCGGCATGCGCCGTGGCCAGCGTCACCATCGGCGTCGGCGGGTTCAACGCGCCTTCCGCCGCGACCAGCCCGACGCACGTATGCGGGTCCAGCAGATGGCCGGTGCGCTGGCGCATCTCGGCGATCTTCGCGGTGGTGGTCGCTTCGTCGGCGGCCGCGCTGTCGAACCAGCGCCGCGCCGTCGCCGCCTGCGCTGGCGTGACCTCGAAACGCCGGGCCTGGGTCAATTCGCCCATCCGCCCGCGCACCCAGGCGTCGTCGCGCCCAGCCAGGTCGAACAGGAAGCGCTCGAAATTGCTCGCCACCTGAATGTCCATCGACGGGCTCTGCGTCGGCATCACCTGGTCGATCTCGTAGGCGCCGGTCTGCAGAAAGCGGTGCAGGATGTCGTTCGCGTTGGTCGCAAGCACCAGCCGCTCGATCGGCACGCCCATGCGCCGCGCGATGTAGCCTGCATAGATGTCGCCGAAATTCCCCGTCGGCACCGCGAAGCTCAGCGGCCGGCCCAGCCGGATCGCGGCGGCGACGTAGTACACCACCTGCGGCAGGATCCGCGCCCAGTTGATCGAGTTCACAGCCGACAGCCGCATCTCGTCGCGGAAGGTCGGGTCGGCGAACATCGCCTTCAGCAACGCCTGGCAATCGTCGAAGGTGCCGTCGATGGCGATCGGATAGATGTTGCCCGCGCCGGTCGTCGTCATCTGCCGCCGCTGCACGTCGGAGATGCGGCCATGCGGGTAGAGGATGAAGACGCGCATCGTCGGTCGATCGCGGCAGGCTTGGATCGCCGCCGCGCCGGTATCGCCCGAGGTGGCGCCAATGATGGTGACGCTCTCGCCACGCTCGTTCAGCGCCCAGTCGAACAGCCGGCTCAGCACCTGCATGGCCAGGTCCTTGAACGCCAGCGTCGGCCCGTGGAACAGTTCCAGTAGCCAGAGATCGCGGTCGAGCTGGCTCAGCGGCGCCACGGCGGCATGGTCGAAGGTCGCATAAGCCTCTCGTAGCACCTGGCGCAGCACGTCTTCCGGCACGTCGGTCGCGAACGGCGCCATCACCTCGTAGGCGAGATCGGCGTAGGGCATCGCGGCCCAGCGATCCAGGTCCGGCGCGGTGATGCGTGGCCAGGTCTCCGGCACGTAGAGGCCGCCGTCGCTGGCCATGCCGGCCATCAAGGCATCGGTGAAGGTGGCGTCGGGCGCTTGCCCGCGGGTCGAGATGTAGCGCATGGCGTTCCTTACCCCACCCCGTAGCGCCGTTCCAGATGCCGCCGGAAGCAGCCGACGTCGAAGCCGCGCCCGGTGACGTCGGTCAGCAGATCCTCCGCGGTGGCGAACAGCCGCCCCCGCCCGTGCACCTTCTCGGCCAGCCACGCGGTGAGCGGGCGCAGGTCGCCCCGGGCCAGCGCCGGGGTCAGGTCGGTCTCCGCCGAAACCGCCTCGAACAGCTGCGCGGCGCCGATGGCGCCCAGCGTGTAGGTCGGGAAGTAGCCGAACGCGCCGGCGTGCCAGTGGATGTCCTGCAGGCAGCCGTCCTTGTCGTCGTCGGGCGCGATACCCACGAGTTCCTGCAAGCTCTCGCGCCACGCTCCCGGAAGATCGGGAACCGCGAGGTCGCCCGACAGCAAGGCCTGCTCCAGACGGAACCGCAGCAGGATGTGCAGCGGGTAGCTGATCTCGTCGGCATCGACGCGGATCAGGCCGCGTTCGACTCGTCGCGCCTGACGCGCCAGGTTCGCCGCCGACCACGCCGGCCCGTCCGCCGCGAACGCCTCGCGCAGCGCCTGCGCCAGGAATTCGAGATAGGCGTCGGTGCGCGCGGCCTGCATCTCCACGATCAGCGACTGCGACTCGTGCACCGCCATGCCCATCGAGGCACCGACCGGCTGGTCGCGCCAATCGGCCGGCAGGTGGCGCGAGTAGAGCGCGTGCCCGGTCTCGTGCAACACCGCCAGGAACGCTTCCAGGCAGCTCGCCTCGTCGTAGCGCGTGGTGATGCGGACGTCGTCCGGCACGCCCCCGGTAAACGGGTGGTGGCTCTCGTCCAGGCGACCGTGGTCGAAGTCGAAGCCGGCCGCCTCCATCAGCCGCCGCGCCAACTCGCGCTGCACCGGCACTGGGAACGGGCCAGGCAGCGGTTCGGCCGCCTGTTGACCCTCCACCGCCTTGTCGAGCAGGTCGGGTAGGAAGTCGGCCAGCGCCTCGAAGACCGGCGCCACCGTCGCGGTCGTCAGGCCGCTCTCGTAGGTGTCGAGCAGGGCGTCGTACGGCGACAACCCAAGCGCCTCGGCCTTGGCGGCGGCGCTCTCTTGCGTCAGCCGAACCACTTCCGCCAACAGCGGCGCGACCGTCGCGAAGTCGTCCGCCGCGCGCGCCGTGCGCCAGGCCATCTCGCAATCGGCGGTCGCATGCGCCGTCGCCTCGACCAGCTCGGCCGGCAGCGCGGTCGCGTGCTGCCACCGGCGGCGCATCTCACGCAGATTGGCGGCGTCCCAGTCGGTGTCGGTCGTCGCCGCCGCCAGGTCATCGGCCACCGCCGGATCGGTCAGCAGTTCGTGGCGCAGCAGCCGCAGTGTCGAGATCTGCACCTTGCGGGCCGCGGCACCGCCAGCCGGCATCATGCAGGCACTGTCCCAGTGCAGCATCGCCTCGGCGTCGCCGATGGCATGCCAGCGTCGAAACCGGTCCTGCAGCCGCGCGTAGGCGCTCATGTCGCCTCGCCTCTCGGTCGACGGTGGTAAAGCACGTAGATCACCAGCAGCACGACCGCCAGCGAGTACCAGGTAATGGCGTACTGCAGATGGTCGTTCTTGATGTGCAGACGCCCCTGCCCGCCGATCGGCACGCCGCCCGGGACCTCGGTATCGTCGGAGGCGAGAATGTAGGGAAGCAACTCGGCGCCGACCGCCTCGCCCATCGCCGCCAGGTCGACGTAGAACCACAGGTTGTTCGCCGGCTCGTTGTCAGGCGTGAAGGCGTTCGGTTCCGATGGGGTCAGGACCACGCCACGCACGGCCTGCTCGCCGGTGAGTTGCCCGTCGGGGCGCTTGGCGGGATCGCGCAGGTCCTCCGGCACCCAGCCGCGATTGACCAGCAACACCGCACCATCGGCCAGCCGCAGCGGCGTCAGCACGTGGAAACCGGGATGCTTGTCGTAGACGCGTGGGCCGAGATAGAGCTCGTGAGCATGATCAAAGGTACCGACCACCTCGCCACGCCGAAACCGCAGGGCCTCGGGCGACGTCTCGGCGGTCAGCGGCACCGGCGGTTCGGCAAGTGCGCTCTCGCGCGCCGATAGCAGGTCCGTTTTCCAGGCCAGGCGCTGCACCTGCCAGGTGCCGAGGGTGACCAGCAGGATCAGCCCCGGCACGGTCACCACCGTCGGCCACAGGCGCGGGCGGAAACCGAACATCGCTCTACTCGAAGCCGGCCGCCTTGTGCCGGTACTGCATCGCGATCAGCGTCGCCTTGAACGGCCGCAGCAGCAGGATCGACAGGCCGATCACGAGCGGTATCTGGATCACCAAGTGCACCAGCGGCGATGGCGAGAAGGAGGTCTCCACCAGGAACGCGACCAGGACCGCAATCGCGCCGACGATCAGGATCACGAAGGCTGCGGCGCCGTCGCCACTGTCCTCCGCCGCCATGTCGAGTTGGCAGACGTCGCAGGTCGGCGCCACGGTCAGCAGCCCGCGGTACAGCTTGCCCTGCCCACAGCGCGGGCAGCGGCAGAGCAAGCCGGCCTTGAGAGGAGAAACCTCGCCGAAATACTCGGCCATCTAGTGCGGAGCGACCTCGCCGCCGCCCCAGATGTAGATGCAGCAGAACAGGAAGATCCATACCACGTCGACGAAGTGCCAGTACCAGGCCGCCGCCTCGAAGCCGAAGTGATGATCCGGCTTGAAGTGGCCCTTCATGGTCCGGAACAGGCAGACCAGCAGGAACAGCGTGCCGATCAGCACGTGCGCCCCGTGGAAGCCCGTGGCCATGAAGAAAGTCGAGCCGTAGATGCCGCCGGTGAAGGTGAACGGCGCGGTGACGTACTCCACGCCCTGCACGAAGGTGAAGAAGGCGCCGAGCAAGACGGTGATCAGCAGGCCCTGCGTCGCGCCCTTCTGGTCGCCCTCGATGATGGCGTGGTGCGCCCAGGTCACCGTGCACGACGAGGTCAGCAGGATCAGCGTGTTCATCAGCGGCAGGTGCCACGGATCGAAAGTGAACACGCCCTCCGGCGGCCACACCGAGCCCATCTGCTCCGTCGGGAACAGCGCCGCGTTGAAGAAGGCCCAGAACCACGCGACGAAGAACATCACCTCCGAGGCGATGAACAGCACCATGCCGTAGCGCAGGTGGAGCTGCACGACCGGCGTGTGATGCCCCTCGTGCACCGCCTCGCGGATCACGTCGCGCCACCACACGAACATCGTGTAGAGCACGATCGCCAAGCCGATGACGGCGACCCACGGCGGGCCGTCGTGCATGTACCACACCATGCCCAGGGTCAGGACCAGGCCACCGGCTGCCCCGAGTGCGGGCCACGGGCTCGGGTCTACGAGATGGTAGTCATGCCCCTTGGCGTGCGCGTCAGCCATGGCTCAGGCTCTCCGTTGCAAATCAGTTCAGCCGGCCGCTGGATGCGGACGCGGCCTGGCCGACCGTCGTTGGCGCCGGATCGTCGGCGCGGAAGAAGGTATAGGACAACGTGATGGTTTTCACGTCATCCATGTTGCGGTCTTCGGCGATGGCCGGATCGACATAGAAG
>CAZVLI010000003.1:0-24595 GCA_964627965.1 uncultured Rhodospirillales bacterium | reverse complement strand
CGCAAACGCGCTACCGTTGGTGGCTGCCATCGCTGCGGCCGTCCTTGCGCGTGAAGTCTTGCGGCTGCTTCGTAGGGCGTTCCGGTGGCTCCGGCGGCTTCTTTGGTGGATCAGGCATTTGTGGCTGCCGCGGACTTGGGGAACTAGCGGCAGAGCCGATATCCGATTGGGTGGCGTGGTCGCGAGTGTCGCCGGCATTCGCTCGAGCAAATATGCTCCGTAACCGCTCCTGATGCGTCATCTTGACCGTCCCCTCACCGCGACGCGCGCGGCCATACTCTCGCGCGAGCTCACCCGTGTAGCGCGTGGCAGCCTTGAACAGCACTGCCCGACGGCCACCTGGTCTGAGCTCGAGCTTCAGGGCCGGCATGTGATCATGGCCGACGCGTGCTGCAGTCGCCTGGTCCTTCCGGAGCGTGGCCTGGAAGTTCTTCAGTTCGCCGCGCTCGATCTTGTCCAGCGCCGACCGTCTGCGCTCCAGCTCAAGCGCCTGCATCTCATGCGCGCGTTGCTGCTCGCGGCACTTCGCTTCCTGCTCCAGCTGGAGCCCGTTCTTCTGCTCCTGGAAAACGTCGAAACGCTTTCTGTCCTGGTATCGCTGAATCTTCGTGGTGATCAGTGCGACACCGGAGACACGTCCTAGGAAGGCAGCCAGCCCGGTGGGCTTGGTCGCTTCGCGCTGCGCTCGCATAGCACGGACCTGATCGAGATAGGCGCTCTTCATTGCGCGGCGCTCGGCGAGCTGTGAAGCTTCAAGGTTAAGACGCTCGTCCTTCAGCCAGGCCTTCCTGGCGAGGATCTCCTGCTCGAGTGAACGTCGCCGCTCCGCCTGCCGGGCTTTCAGCAAATCGAGCTGGTCGGCCCGGTGCTGGCGCATGCGGAATTCCTCGCGCTCGCGCCGATGCGCCTCGGCCATCTCGCGCGCCTCGTCGACCGACGGCAGCGACTCGGGCGGGAAGTCGCGCTCAAGGCGCGCGCGTACGTCCTTGGTCCGGATTTGCCGGTCGTCGATGAGCTTTGGCAGTGCGTTCACGTGGCCGTAGAGGTCGACCAAGACATAAGGCCGCTTGCCGGTGGCGAGGATGTAGCCGCGATCACCCAGGGCCTGAACGAAGGCAAACGCGCCATCGCTGTACTGCCAGGCTTCCGTGACCTGCGCCATCCGCTGTTCCTTGGTCAGGCCAACCGTGTCCTGCTGGTGCTTCTCGTACAGGCTGAGCTGGCGCGACTTGCGCTGATCTGGGCCGTCCCTTCGCTCGTAGCCCGCAGGCAGCTGCAAGCTGTGATCGCGCGCGAACTGCCGCGTCACCATCATCAGCTTGTCGCGGTCATAGGCCAGGTGAACGGCTTTCTCCTGTTCGACATCGATCCGCGACCAGACGACGTGGCAGTGCTCGCGCTCGTTCTTGATGTGGAAGACGACCGTCCGCGGCTGATCGGCCAACCCCAGGGCCTGCTCGACGCGACCGATGTAGTCGTCGTACTGCGTACGCGAGAGCGGCCCGTAGGTCGCCTGGTCGGGATTGATCGACAACGAGTAGAGGTAGTTGCGGCAGTTGGTGAGTGCATGAGCCTGCGCTTCCCACTCCGCGAAGGCGCCGTGCAGATCGTCAGCGGCAGCGCCGCGGATGTCGGCGACCTCGATGTGTTCGTTGTCGAACTCTTTCTGCAGATGCGTTGCCAGGTCCTGGCCATAGCCACGCTGCGAGGCGAAGGGGATCATGGCGTCCGCCCCATGCACCGGAAGATGGCGGCGCGAATCTCGATGAGGCGCTCATGGATGGCATCGAGCAGTAGCGCGCTCGCCTCGCCCGCGCCTTCGACCCGCAGCTGACGCAGCTCGTCACGGATCTGGGCCAGCATCTGCAGCAGCTTAGCGAGCTGCCGGACTTCGGCGGGCCGATGCCGGCTGCGCCCGAACACCGCCTCGGTGAGGAACGCATTGACCGACAGCCCGGACTCGGCGACCGACCGCGCGAACGCCTCCTCCCGGTCCTTCGGGGGCCGGTAGGAGTATGGCGGCGGTCGCTTCTTGGGCGTCGCGGTCATCTGCGCAGGTCTCACCTCCTTTCGCGGTGTTGGGTGCCAGTGTGCCTGCGCGCTGAGATCGAGCGCCTCGCGACATCCTCGGATGCGCGAGGCCGAACCGCAGGCGCACGGCAGCGGGCTCGTACCGGTGCGCCGGCGGTGCGCCTATGCAGCCACGCCAAGCTGAGCGAGGTTTCCAAAGGGCGCTGCAGGCTCTTTGGTCGTGGGTACAGGGGCGACGATCCGCCCATGTCGCGGTCCAGGTGGCGCACGCCTGGTCGTTGGGTTGCCAAAGGGAGAACCGACGTCTCCCTTGGCCCGGATGCAACGGCGGGCCGCGTTGCTTCGGCCGGTCAGTGGGCTCGATGCCTCCTGCCGGCCGACCAACGCCTTGGGCGGCAGCGTCCTTCAAGGACGATGGCGCCCTAGGCGTTCCCAGGGGGTGTCAACGGGGGATGGGAAATCCCCCTGCAAGGTGCGCGCGAAAGGGCCGGTAGGACCCGCGCACACCTTGTACCCATTCACTTTCGACGCTGTCCCTATTTTCCAGAATAGAGCATAAATATTAGCATTATATTAATTTCAACTTATGCCGCAATCACGGCTCTCTGGCAACCGCCACCGGTGTTCATGCCAACGAGGAAGCCACGAGGCATCTCATTCACCAGCCGCCCGAACATGTCGCTCGATCCGAATGCAGACGCGAGGTGGAGTGTACATGCCAAAGGATGGACAAACGGCGCCGGACCTGGGGTTACGGCCGACCGAGGAGACCTATCAGGCTTTCCAGCATGCCTATGATCACTTCAACTGGATCCTGTTCGAGACCGCCCTACCCGGCTGTCTGATCACCTTCCAGCGTAAGTCGCGCTCGAAGGGATACTTCGCCGGCGGCCGCTTCATCCGCGGCGACGAGACGCGGTGCGACGAGATCGCCATGAACCCGACCTTCTTCCGCAGTCGGACGCTGGAGCAGACCCTGTCGACGCTGGCGCACGAGATGGTGCATCTCTGGCAGCACCACTACGGTGAGCCAGGGCGTGGCCGCTACCACAACCGGCAGTGGGCTGAGAAGATGAAGAGCATTGGCCTGCATCCATCGGATACAGGCGATGTGGGCGGAACAGAGATCGGCGATCGGATGACGCACTACATCGTCGACGATGGGCCGTTCGCCGCGGCGGCCGCGGAGCTGATCGCCACGGGCTTCGCCATTACCTGGAAGGACGCGCCGCCTGAGGCGGTCGAGGTTGAGGTCACCGCGGCGGTGGCCGGCAGCAGACAGACCTCACCGATCGTCAATTCACAGAGCAAATCAGGCAAGCGTGTGAAGTACACATGCCCAGCATGCGGCTTGAATGCCTGGTCGCGTCACGAGGCGCAGTTGATCTGTGGCGCCGATCAGCTGCCGATGACACCTACGAGCTAGCGCCAACACCGCCGCGTCAGTCAGGAGAACGCGAGAAGCGGCGCCGATACATCGGCGCCGCTTCTTTGTTGCGGGCTATGCGAGGCGGTTAGGCTTCGCTGGCGGGCTCGCTGGCCAGTGGATAGAGGTAGATGTCCTCGTTCACGATCTGCGTGCCCACGAGCCTCAGGCAGACACCGCCGTCGTCGCGGTTCCAGGCCACGCCGATGCGCTCCAGGCGCTGGTTGCGACCCTGTCCGCGGGGCGACTTGGCGACCCAGTCGGGTTGATTGCCGTTGTCGGTGCGGGTGTCCTGTGTGTTGGTGTTGGTCGTGCTCATGGTCTTTTCCTTTCTATTCGGGCCCGCTTGATTGCGAGCCGATGCCCCGGATGCACGCGGACCGATGGTGACGTGTCATGGGCCACACGGTCCGGCACCCTTGTGCCGGAGTGGTGCGGGCAGCCCATTGACACGCCGTCAGGGTATCGCCGGCCGGTCTGCGATCCGGTGATCGGCAAGGCTTGCAATTCCTTGGCGGGGCTCAGAGCCAGGAAGAGACAGCAGGTGCACATCCCAACGCGCTGGAATGCACACCCCAGCGGCCTGGCATGCACATTCCAGGTCGCTTTGAGGTGCTGGAGCGGGCCGCAGTCCTGTGCCGATGCCATGTCCGGCAACTGGCAACGCGCTTTCCACGACGCGCGACGGTCTCGTCCGAGGAAGTGGCGAGGCACCAAGATCAGATCGATCCGCATCCTCCTCGCTGACGCGAATGGCAGCGAACTCGCTGCCGACCGCAAACGCACAAGAGGAGTGATGCAATGAGGCGGAAGCCGCAACCTGAGATCGACGTGATGCGGGACGTACCACGGGGCGTGGCATCACGATACCTGAAGGCGCAGACGGTGCCCCAAGCGCGCTGGCAGAGCCCGGAGCTCATTCTGCAGCGCGAGGCCTTGGGCTATGACCCGAACAATCCGCAAGGCAAGATCTTGATGGGGGCCATTGGTCACCAGCTGATCGGTCTGGCCGACAACCGCCACATCATGACCGTCGCCGGCTCGCGGGCCGGCAAGTCGGTGACGGTGATCAACAATCTCTTCTTCTATGATGGCAGCGTGTTGGCGACCGATCCGAAAGGCGAACTCGCCAACAAGACGGCCGGACGTCGCGCGGCGTTGGGTCAGCGCGTCTATGTGCTGGATCCGTTTCACATAGTCAGAGGACCGGCCGCGACGTATCGGGCCAGCTACAATCCCCTCACGCGCGTCAAGCTCGAGAACCTTACGGTTGTCGAAGACGCCGTTCAGATCGCCGACGCCCTGGTGGTCACTACCGGCCAGGAGAAAGACCCGCACTGGAACGAGTCCGCCCGCGGGTTCCTCTTCGCCCTGATCCTGTACGTTGCCGTGGCGCCGGGCCTCGAAGCGGCAGACCGCCATCTCGGCAGTGTGCGCAAGCTGGTCAATCAGGCGCGAACCATCGATCCCGAGACCGAAGCCTACATCCTGCCGAGGCGGGTGCTGGCCGCCGCCGAGAAACTCGCGGCCGACGGCCATGAAGATGTGGCCATGGCGCTCGAAGGCAGCATGCGTGGTTTCTACGAGAAGTCGCCCGACGAACTTGCCAGTGTGCTCTCGACCGTGCACCGCCATACCCAGTTCCTCGACTACCGGGCGATGAAGAACGTACTCACCGGCCACAGCTTCGACCTCGGCGAGCTGAAGTCGGTTCCGGAGGGCGTCAGCATCTATCTAGTCTTGCCGGCGACCCGCATGGGCATGTGCAACCGCTGGCTCCGCCTCTTCGTCAACCAGTTGCTCGACGCCATGGAGCGTGAGCATACCAAGCCGAAGGCGCCTGTACTTGTCTGCCTGGACGAGTTCCCCGTCCTCGGCTTCATGAACCAGTTACAGGACGCCGCCGGCCAGGTGGCGTCCTTCGACGTCAAGCTTTGGGTGATCCTGCAGGACTGGGGTCAGGGCAAGGCGCTCTACGGCGATCGTTTCGAGAGCTTCGCCGCCAATGCCGGCATCTTCCAGGCGTTCGGCAACATCGACCTCACGACAACCGAATACATCTCGCGGCGCCTCGGCAAGACCGTCGTCGAAGTTGCTCGTGAAGGGGAAGCATCGCCAGAACAACGCGAGAAGGGCTTGAGCGGGCGCACGATCTCGGCAGAGACCTACGATCTGCTAACGCCAGACGAGGTAAGTCGCCTCTTCGCGCGCAGTGACCCAATCAAGCGTCAGCTTGTCTTCTGGGCAGGCCTCCATCCGATGATTCTGCAACGCATCGAATACTACGAGCGCCATGGACCGTTACGGCCCTACGTTTGAATCCTCGGCACCGCCACGCGGCACAACGTGGCGGTGCCACCGTGGATACAAGCAGCTGCATAGGGGTGACCTTAGTTCGTGTATCGAAATTGATCGAGCTGCCGACGCAGTTCAGACAGATCAATCTGGTAGTCATCCAGAGGCGATTGAAACCCCACATCACGCATGTCTGCGACAATTCTTGCGGCATCCAAGAAGGACGGGACGATCTGGTTTAGGCGTTCGGCTTCCTCTAGGCACATATCGTGAGCCCGCTCCACCTCACGTGTTTCGGGCCAAACATTGCTTGCTACTGTTCGAGTCAGGTTATGCAACCTCAGATACGGGTCGGGGTGATCGGTGTCCTGCCAATCTCCTACAGTGCGGCTATGCTCATCAATGATCCAGGTTGTTGCATAAGCAGCAAAAATCGATAGATACAGCCGAAACTCCAGCGGTAGCTCACCAAACCCTCCATAGCCTTCCAGCCCGGTCGACTGTACTTGGCACAGGAAACTCATGGCTGATTGATCGGCATCGATCTCCATGCATTGAATCTGCCGTGAATCAGCCTTGTTGCTACTTGCTATTCCCATCTCATGAAGGTGCGTTGCCCAGTTCCTCTTTACCGCAAGGCCGACGTGTCCATTCAAGCAATGACATAGCTCGTGAAACCAGACGTAACGCAGCATCAGAACTGTGAGCAGCGCAGCTGCCTGCTGACGTTCCACGTCTTTGGGTCGTATCGTCGAAATCCGCGCGACGATTGCTTCTTGATCCAACTGCGGCCCCACCTGGGCGATCCAGAAGCCCGGAGGCACACCATCAAGGCAGTCAGGCGATGCTTCGCCACCAGGATCACCGATGTTCGGAAAGAGTGCACTCTGCGAGAAGCAATACAGGGCAAACTCATGACACGCTTCCGCCAGCCCAATGTGCACGCCGCAAAGATGCAGCCCTGAACTCTCCGCGGCGAAAGCATTTGATGTCTGGCTTTCAACAAACGCTGGATACACGCGGAACTGCGATCCGTTCGGGCGACTGTTCTGAAAAGCGAAGGTAAAATAACGCTTCGCGTCCAAGAGGGACGCTTCGTGAACAGTCGTCGGTGTTCCTGAAGTGTCGACCTCGAGCTCAAAGAGTTTCAGCTTCTTCCGAGCGTACCTACGAAACGTCAAGCGATCCTGAGGGGAGTAGAGGACGGCATCCGTTTCCATCGTCACCAATCCATGATGTGAAGCGATGATCTGCTAGAAATGTCGCATGAGTTGAAAGTCGCCCGTTCCTGGCTACCGTGACGGCCGTTCGAACGAACGGAATTCTCGGCGGCTTAGCGATCAAGCTGGAGACGTCTCTCTAACTAGGCTCTCTCTTGAGGACATAGCTGCCGTAGTTCGGAACGCCAAGTCGACGGGGATCTATGCCGCGCACGCGGAACTGAGCGATCTGTGCGGCGATCAGTTCGTCACGCAGCTCGATGTTGTTGGCACAGTTGTCGGCGCAGCTGCTTGCTAGGCGGCCATAATGGTCACGGACCGTGAGATCGCAACCCTCTACAGCGATCATCGCGCGCACGAGCTGGGTCATTCCCAGACCGGCGGCCGCGTGAACGAGAGGCAGCTGGAACGTGGGATGCATCGCATTCACATCGGCGCCATCGGCGACAGCTGCCATGCCATGGTCAGGACGGAAGATCTCGATTGCCACAAACAGCCGCTCTGTGGGCGTTGAGCAGGCAAGCATGGCCGCTTCGATCTCATCTTCGATTTCCTGAGCTTCGGATAGCAATTTGTCGCGTCGATCCAAGTCCCTGTTGGCATCGCCGGCAAACCCGAACCTGCCACCTCCTCGATCATCATCTGGCCTGCTCTCGCTCGTTCTGGCAAGTTCCGGCATTCTTTCCACAGATATTCCTTGTGGATAAAGTCCGGTGAGGCCCTGGAACCTCCGAAGAATGGCCGTGACCGCCATCGGTCTGTCGGCAACCACATGGCCTGCAACGACCTTGACCCATGGGGCGGAGCGCCAGGCTCGGATTCCGCAAACACCATCCGCTGCGTAGTGGATCTCGTTTACATCGAGCAAAGACTGAACAATCGAGGTCACTCCGCCAAAGGCCACATATGCCAGTGTCGGCGTGGCAACCGCGAAGCCCTGACCATCCGTGCTCATCTCGCAGTCAGCTTCGTCGGTTTGAAGCAACCTCGGCACCAGCCGAAAGCGAGACGGGTTGAGATCGTCTGTCTCGTCCAAAAACCACCGTGGTTCGCGGAGCTGGTAGAGGGCGCGGTTCTCGGTGGACGTAATCGTGCGTCCATCGTCCGTGGTCGCGAGAACGAGGGTCGTCGAGAGGAGGCGATCCTCGCCCCACATTCGATAGGCGCGATACTCGCCCAGCATTGCCTTCGCCACGACCGCGTCTTCCGGTCGTGGCTTTGGCGCGTGGACTTGCGCCACAGCCAACGCTGCACGCGAATGTCCTGGGGTTCCGAAGAGGTCCAGATCCTCTGCGGTGATGAAATCGTTCGCCAACAGGAATCCGGCGATGGCCGTCAGTGCCGGGCGCCGCGGCGTGTCCTCACCGGCAGCGAACCGCCGGATCGCATCGTCACTTGCCTTGCCGGAGATCTTCTCTTGCTTGATCCAGCGCTCGATGCTGCGCGGGTTCCATCCATCCGCGTCCGGTCCGTCGAAATTCATCGCCAGCGAGAGCTCAGCCCGCAAGAAAACCCGCAGCTCCGGCGTGAACGCCAGCTTCCGGAAGTTGTACTTCGCCTTTGCCATCCTGCCCGTACCGAGTTTGTTGCCACATCGTTGATGGTCATTGGTGTGCGTCCAGATGAGGACACCTTGAGACGCCATTTCAGCAGCAGGGCGCACATTCCCAGTTTCTGCTCATAGGCTAGCGGCCCAATCACCGACAAACAATCTAATTAATGGGGATCTCATGGGCCGCGTGCAAAGGGAGACGCTCACCGTGCACACCCCGTGGGAGTTGAAAGCGAGCGGTCTTGCGAAACTGTTGGTGCGAAAGCAAAGCACCAGCAATGAACGGCACATCGTCCACGCCCGCGCCCTGACGCCGTTCCGTGCCAAGCTCGTCGACCGCAGCACGCCCATCACGACCGTCGCCGTCTTTGGCACCACCGTCTACGGCATCATCGCGGCCACGACACAGGCCTGGGAAGTCTGGGTCGCCGGCGCCGCCCTAGTCGCCACCAGCTACCCCGCCGCCGGCTATGTCTATCGCCGCGCTCTGGCGCGCTCGGCCACTTTCGAGTTCACCCCCGACACTTTCGGGGTGCGCCGGCTGATCGGCTGGAAGCGCTTCGACCGCCGTCACCCACACGCCTTCTCGCTGCTGCCGCATGACAAGGCGCGTGACGAGCACGACGAACACGACCTGGCGACGCGCAAGGCGCAGCTCAAAGGCGAGGCGATCCAGAAGAAGCGCTACTATGGCGAGTCCTATCACCTGAGCTTCGACTACCTGGGTCAGCGCCACGATCTGATGACGGTCTACGGCCACAAAGAGGCCCTGGCGATCCAGGCCGAGCTCGCCGCGGCCGACCAGATCATGGACGGCATCGCGCGCAAAGGCCTCGGCATCACCTTGCGGCCCGACGACGACTGGAGCGAACAGCCAGGCGACATCCCCGACCTGGCATGAGCCAACCGACACCCAGATAGGCAAGGAGCCGCAACATGCCACGCGACACCACGACCGACGGCACGATCCACGAGACCTTCAACGACACCGCCACGCCGGCGCCGGAGATGGAGACGACACAGCAGACCTCGCCGGAGCCGGCCAACGACCTAGGCGGTCCGGCGACGAAGACGACCGACTTCCAGACCACGACCCACCTGCAGGTCCAGATCCAGGAAGAACGCGCCGACGTGCTGGATGCACATGACGAGCGCTGGAACCGCGAACGCGACCACCTGACCGCCAAGCCGTTTCAGGCGCCCTCGCTCGGTCTCGGCAGCGACAATGGCCGCTCGGTCCAGAAAGAGTATCAGGAACGCTGGGCGCGTTGGCAGGACCACCGCGATGGCATCAACCAGCTGTTCGATCGCCAGGTCGCCGACGTCCGCGCGATGGGCACGACGATGACCGACCGTTTCCAAGAGGTCACCGGCCAGGACGCCACGAACATGCCGGAACCGATCGCCGCGCCGGACATCATTGGCGGTGCCGACAGCGCGGACTATGAGCAGAACAGTTCGCACCGTCGCACTGAGCTCCGGGTCGAGTTCCACCGCCAGGTGCGCAAGACCACGCGCAGCTTGTAGCTGTCATTGCTGGTTACCGACGCAGGCGAGGAAGGTACGAGGCGTCCCCATTCACGCCACTGATAGTTGGTAGGTCCCGCGGCGACTTTGCTGCCGCCGCTCAGCAAGGGACAACCAACATGGACAGCAGTCTCAAGAACTACCTTGGCAAGACCGTCAGCTCGATCGCTTTGTTGCTGCCGGTCCAAGCCGTGGCCAGTGCTTACTTCAGCTACTTGGGTGCTGAGGCGCTTTCGGATGCGGGCGGGGTCAGCGTGCTCGGGCGCGCGAGCGCCGTGGTCTACGCCGCCGCCATCGGTGCGGCGATCTACAGCTTTTGGACCATCGCGCTGCGTGTGGTGCCGACCCTGCCCTCCGGCCGGTTCCGGAAGGCTGGGATGTCCATCACATTCGCCGGGTGCCTGTTCGTCACGGCGGTCAGCTCCTGGCTCAACGTCGCCGGTCTGGCCGGACCCGCAGCCCTTGAGGTCCAGATGAACGGCACCGTGGCGGCATACGAAGGAGCCGCCGCCGACGCCTACGGTCGTGCCCGCCAGGCGGAGCAGCTGATCGGCGACCTGAAGGCAACCGCCCGGCAGTTTCACAGCCTGGCGGAAGATGAAGCGACCTCCGGGCGCATCTCCGGGCGCCCGGGGCACGGCACCGTTTCGGAGACGCTTGCGCACATCGCCGACCAGATCGAGGGCCTGATCGAGGAGATCAACGGCTATCTCGAGGCGGCCGCGACGCTGTCGCAGACCGCGCGCGGCCAGCTGGAGACCATGCGCCAGCAGGCCGGCAGCGACGGCCATCCGACGCAGAAGATGCGGGCACTGGCGAGCACGGCCGATGCCATGCGCGCGACCTTGCACGAGATGCGCTCGAAGAGCCCGGCGGCCAGCGCCGCCCGGGTTATCCGCTCGTTGTCGGCTGGCGTGGCAGTGCAGCCGGTGTCTGGACGAAGCGAGAAGGTCGCGGCGGCGCAGCGCGAGGCACTGGCCGATGTCGCCCAAAGGATCGACGCCGCCGCGGCGACGATCGCGGCTCTGGCGGCCGATCTGGACGATCCCGACGATCCGAGCGCCGGCGCGCTGGTAGTCGAGCGTATCGGGCCCGTGCAGGCGGTGTTCCGTCATGCCGAGCACTTCGTACCGATGTGGGCCGGCGGCATCGCTATCGACCTGATCCCGACGATCATCATCCTGTACCTGATGCTCGTTTTCAGTGTGCGCCAGGACACGGCGCAGCAGGCCGACCGCACACGCGAGCTCACTGTGGAGCAGATCCGCGACGCGATGGCGGCAATGGCGCTGCTGCGCAATCCGACCGCCCAGCTGCCGCCGAAGCCTTAGCTGAGGGAAGGAGAACCGCCATGCTTGCCAAGCTGTTCAACAATCTCGGCCTGCGCCTGTTCGTCATCCTCTTCGGCTGCTTCGTCGCGCTGCTGGTGCTGCTGCGCCTGCTCGCGGCCATCGACCTGACCTGGTTCCTTCCGGACGGCTGGTGGTCCTGGGCGGCGGCACCATCGGGGCCGGCGATGCCGCCCGCGCCGCCGCCCGTCGACTGCGTGCCGATGCCAGACGGCATCGAGGTGTGCGAGCCCCGCTGAGATGGCTCCTACAAGGAGAGTGGATATGTCCTGCTGTATGTCACGGCGCCACGTCCTCGCTGGCCTCGGCGCCTCCCTCGTCGTCTCCAGTCCGTTAGCGACCGCAACGGCAGCCGGCACGCTGCTTGATGGCGCTGCAACAACCGATTGGATCTGCAACGCCAGGGGGCTCAAGCCCTTCAAGTACACGGGCCAGGTGCGGCTACCGTCACCGGAGGCGGTGCGTGCCATGCGCTGGATCGTCGACACAATCGGGATCCGGCCCAACTTCGAGGTGCTGGAGGGCGACTTCTCGCGCAAGGTCGGCGCGTTTGCCGTCATCACCGGCGGCAAGCGCTACGTCGTCTACGACAGCGCTGAGTTCGATTGGCGCGCCGGCCAGGCCAACTGGCTCGAGACCGGCATCATCGCGCACGAGATCGGCCACCACATCGGCGGCCATACGGCCCCCACCAACTACGAGAACCACGACGAAGAGCTGGAAGCAGACCGGTTCGCCGGCTTCGCCCTGGCGCGCCTCGGCGCCAGCCTGGCGCAGGCGCTGCTGTGGACGGCGGACTTGAACGAGACTGACACCCCGACCCATCCGGCGCGAGCACGGCGCATCGATGCGGTGAGCGAGGGTTGGCACCACGGCGAGGTCATGAAGGACCGCGAGCGCGGCCTCTGTGCGAACCAATGGGCCGGCAGTCCGGTGACGCTCGCCGGCCGATCCTGCCGAGCGGCCACCTTCTGTGAGCCCACGCGCCATGTGCGCATCGCCTGCAAGGGGCCAAGTGGTCGCTGGGTCTGGCAGCGTTAGTCAGTCAGGGCGACAACCGGATCGGCCTCGATGATCGACAGCGGCGCACCTTCCGTCTCGCAAGCGGCTTCGAAGCGCTGGATGGCGCGATCCAGGGTGATGCGCGAGATGCCGTACCTGGCAGCGATCTCGTCCTTGCTGTGCCGTCGTCTGACGTAGAGGCGGTGTGCTTCGGCTATTTCCTCTGGACGCAGGCTGTAGGGACGCCCGACGTGCTTGCCGCGGCGGCGTGCCGCGTTCATGCCCTCGATCGTGTTCTCCACGATGATCTCGCGCTGGAACTCAGCCACAGCGCTGAAAACGTGATAGACGAGCTTGCCACCCGGCGTGGTGGTGTTGATGCCTTCGCAAAGCGAGCAGAAGTGGATGCCATCGCTGCGGAAGCGCACCAGCAGGTCGGCCAGGTGCAGCACCGAGCGACCTAGTCGATCCAGCCGATAGACCACGACCATATCGCCAGAGCGAAGCTCGTTCAGCAGCGCATCCAAACCGGGTCGACTGGCACTGGCACCAGACAGGCCGTGGTCGTCAAACAACGCGTCGCAGCCTGCCGCAAGCAAGGCGTCGCACTGCATGATCAGGCTTTGGTCTTTGGTCGAGACCCGCGCGTAGCCGAGCTTGCGCCCGGCACAGGTCATGGCGTCGAACCCGCTCATCGCGGCCTCCGCGTCTGCTCAAAAGGGATACCTTTCGAGCGGGAGGCCATCGGCCGATTTCGGCAGCAAAGTGCAATGGCGATGCACGGGTTTCTGCGGCGTCGCGGGTGACGATCGCACCTCCCATGATCTATGTTTCTCGTTTCAAAAGCCATCCCTTATGTTCAAGCAAAGGCTGCTCGGGATGGCAATGCTGGTCGGCCTCATTGGCCTGATTTATCCACAGCCGAGTGCGGCCGACGACATCCTGCGCAACCGCGACTTCCTGGAGCTGCCGGCCGGTGACCGCAATGTCTGGCTCGACGGTGCCGTTCTCATGGCCGGCCACCTGGTGCATCAGAGCGACAAGGCCAAGGCCAGGTGCGCTTGGGATTGGTATTTCAATGATCCGGCAAAGGCGCAGGCCGCGCTCTTCGCGACGATGCGCAAGTATCCGGACTCGACACCAACCGGCGTCATCATCGCGCATCTGCAGAAGGCGTGTGGTGAGCCGCTGATCGCCGCGGCGCGCTGAACCAGCAACGACCGTGCGTGTGCTGGCGCTACAATTTCGGGATCGAGAGATCGACGCGTGAGGCCGGCGGCGCTGCCTCGTTGTCGCGACCGGCATCATTAAAGGCGGTACGTACCTCTGCGCCATCGAGGGCACCGTCACGCGGGGGTGCCAGGTCTGAAGTTTCAACATCTGGCGAAGGTTGCCGAACATCTGCCTCGACGTTGTGTTCGGTACTGACGCGTAGGCGTGGGTTGTAGCGCTCGCGCACGATCGCCGGCATGTCCGTTTCGATCTGCTGCTCGATCGTTTCCAGCTCTTCCTTGCTCGGCGGGTGCTCTTGATCGGCCATCCGCGCGAAGGCCGGATCCAGCACCTGCAGCTGGTATCGCAGCACCTCGTCGCGATCGGCCTGCGCCCTACTCAGCGCCTGTTTGCGGGCGCGGTACTCCTCCCAGCTCGGCGCGCCGGACGGCCAGTCGATCTGTTCAGCCGCCTCGGCGGGCAGCAGCTCGCCGTCCTCAGTTAGCACGATGCCCGCGCCATCGCGGAACACCGCACGGCCATCAGCCGTGCGGGCGGCGCGACTCATGAGCTCGTCCAGCTCATCGCTGGTCCGCGTGATCTCGTCGTCGATCGCCGACAGAGCCCCTGCAGTGGCGATCTGCGCCGCACCGAGCTTGGCCTCGACGCGTTCGTAAACCGCGGCATAGGCCGCGCTGATCGCCAGCAGCATCTGCAAGGTGAAGTCTTCGCGTGCCCGGCGGTGCCGGGCCACGGCCGATTGCGGCCCTTGTGCGGATTCCGGCAGGAAGCGCCGGATGCGGCCGACGTCGCGGCCGACGACCTCGTTGGCAAGGTCGGCCAGGTCCTGCTCCAGCCGGCGCTGGCGCGCCTTCTCGATGTCGTCCCTATCGTCTTTCATCTATGATCGAACAAGCGTTATTATACATCTACTAATTGTACTATTTTCTGCCTCTCCGCGTCAAAATCGGCCGTTGGCAGCGACCCCCAATCCTTGGCATTGACTGGCTTTGCGCGGAGATCGGCAGAATGGAACGGCGGCCTCTCAAGGCCGCCGTTCCAGCTTCTGGGGCCTGCCCTCCGGTTCCCAGTCCAGCAGGCTGGGCTCGCGGTAGCGGCCGGCGGCTGTGCACGCGGTATTCGGCCGGTGGTCATCTCGCAGGGCGAAGAGCGTCAGCTGCTCGGCTTGCGCGGCTCGCATGGTTTCCAGCTGCTGACGGCGCAGCTCGCACAGGCGCCGCCAGCTGAAGGCCCGGCCATCGACAACCAAGGTGTCGGGGCGGCTCATGCTGCCGCCCCTTGCTCGTCTTGCTGCTGCAGGCCGTGCAGGTAGTCGACGGCGCGCTGGGCATGGGCGGCTGCTTGGAAGATCGCCCGCTTGTCGTTCTTCAGCACCTCCAGCCACGAACCGATATAGGCGGCATGGTCCGCACGCGGCTCCAAGGTCAGGTCTAGGTCGGCCGACAGGAAGGCGGCGCCAAGCTCGGCGACAAGCTCTTCCCGTGCATAGCCTTCATCACCCCAGCGCTTGCGTCCGAAGCTACGATCCAGCCGTGACGGGTGGCGCGTCCAGTGGGTTATCTCGTGTCCCAGGGTCGAGTAGAAGCTCTCGGCATCCTTGAAGGTCTCGAAGGGCGGCATCTGCACGCGGTCCTGGCCAACCGCGTAGTAGGCACGATCGCCGCCATAGCCGATCTCGGCGCCAGTGCTGGCGAAGAACTGCTCGGCGTGTTCGATCCGCTGCACTGGGTCCAGGCGCGGCTCGGCGTTGGCGTAGAACGGCGCCGGCAAGCCGTCGACCTGCTCCACGTTGAACACGGTGTAGCCCTTCATGAAGGGGATGGCGGTGTCGGTCTCCTCGCCTGTTTCCGGGTCGGTTTCGCTGCGGTTGAGCGTCGAGGCATAGACCACCAGCTGCCCGCTCTCGCCTTTGCGCACCTGGCCACCAAGTTCGCTTGCCTGTCGATACGTCATCCAGATCGGCGCGGCGTAGCCCGCCCCTACTGCGGCCGACCACAGCATCACCACGTTGATCCCGTTGTAGGGCACCAGGTTGTGTCGCAGCGGCCGCGTGATCCGGCCTGCGGCATGCTCGGCACTCCAGGGCTTGGCCCATGGCCGCACGCCCTTCTCCAGCTCCGCCACGATCTGACCGGTGATCCGCTCGTAGATGTCTTTCTTCATCGCCTTTTCTCCTGGGCTTACGGGTTGCGCATGCAACCCGACTAGCCACCCGGCAATGAGGGGGGAGAGGCCGTCAGGGCCGACCACCGGCTGATGGTGCGGGCGCACGAAGCAAGGCGAAGGAGCCACGGTCAGCCGGGGGGCGCCCCTGGGCTTGGCCTTGACGGTCTGGGGGACGCAGTCCCTTTGAGGCGGCTCGGATGACGAGCCGTCTCTGTTGGTCTTCTATGGGGAAGGTCTGCACCGAAGAGCGCACGATGCTGTGCACACGGTGCGCGCCGCCATGTCGGCGATGTGCAGGGAGCTGGCCGAAGTCGGCGAAGAGCGACGCGATGCCGCGGTGGCGCCAGCTAGTCTGAGGAGAGGAGTTCCTGGAACTCGATCACATTGGACACTGACGCTCGGCCAGTCATATCGCCGGCGTCGCCGCCGATGACACGCAGGCGTGCCAGGTCATTCAAAATCTGTTCGTAGGTCGCTTCGTCCATCAGCTCGGCACGTAGCGCTGCACGTCGACGTGGCTGGCGCCCTCCCTCGCCTTCGCGACCTCGTAGGACGTCTGCATGCGCAGCAGTAGCTCCATCGAGACACCGAAGGCCTTCTCCAGCCGCAGTGCCACGTCCGGCGTCAGGCGGCGCTTGTCGCCGATGATCTCGGAGAGCGTCGGCCGGCGCATCTTCATCAGCCGCGCCGCCTCGGCAATCGTCAGCCCAAGTGGCGTCAGCACCTCCTCGCGGATGAAGGTGCCCGGCGGCGCCGGCATCATGCCCATCTTCAGCGGTTGCTTCTTCATCAGTGATAATCCTCCAAATCCAAGTCGTGGATGCCGCCGCCTTCCACCCGGAAGGTCAGCCGCCAGTTGCCCGTCACACTGATCGACCAGGTTCCCTGACGATCGCCTCGCAATCGGTGCAACCCCCACCCCGGCAGGGTCGCGAGCTCGTCCAGGGTTTCCGCGTCGCTGATGGCGCTCAAGATCCGCCGGATCCGCTCGACACGGTGCGAGGGCAACCCGCGGACCTGACCACGCTCGAAAAACAGCCGCAGGCCCCTACGGCGAATAGAGTAGACATCCACTTATATTAGTGTACTGATTTCAGTACAGATTATCAAGAACTACGGCCGGTGTGGGATCCACTCGACTTCGGCTATGCGCCATACGCGATCGTCACCAAGCGGTTCGCCGAATGACGGGGCCGGAGGTGGGATAGCGGCATTCAGGGAAGCCAGCGAGGAATACATTCGTGGGCGGGCGGACATGCTTGGATTGATCACGGCACACATGTAGCCTGTCGAGTGTCTGCCGTGAGGGGGAGCGAGAGATGCGCCTCAAGAAGTTTAAGATAAGTAACTATCGGAACGTCATAGATACAGACTGGATTGACACGTCCGATATTACGGCATTTGTCGGGCCGAACGAAGCGGGCAAGAGCAACTTGTTTGAAGCGCTTTACTGCCTGAATCCATACGTTGAAGGCGCGACCTACGACACCGCCGAGGATTGGCCTGTTGATAATTGGAAAAGCCGCAAGGACGCCAAGGGCAAGCCGGTGTGCCAAGCGATTTTTTCGTTGAGCTCTAAAGATATCGAATCGCTGTTCGAGTTCGCAGCGGTCGTAACAGGCAAAGATGACGGTGAACAGCAGGCGGGGAGCGTGGCGGAAGCTGAAGCGCCGACGAATCTGCCAAAATCTCTGAATGTCTTTGCCAGCAAGTGCTATGGCTATCAATCGGGTTTTTTACCTTGCGGACAAAGACGCCAACACCGTTGACGTGACAGAATTTGGTTTGGATTCCGACAAGGTTTCCGAATGGATTGGGAAGAATGTGCCGAAGTTCGTTCTGATCCAAGACTACAATTTTTCTGGAACGCAGGTTGAATTAAACGAGCTAAAAGGCCGCCTAGACAAGGCGGGAAAAAGCAATCGCCATCAGCTAAGTTCAGAAGATCAAACGATTCTAATCGTCCTCGATCTCGCTGAGATCGACGTTGACGACTTCGTGGAGAAGGGAGGTTCTGCAGAAGGCAGAACGATACGCCAGTTCGACAAGAGAGCCGCATCGGCATATCTCACGCAACAGTTTCAACGCCTCTGGACGCAGAAGAAGGTCAAGTTCGATGTCGACGTGGATGGCCCAACGCTCAACATCTTCGCTGAGGATGAATCCATCGGTTTTCCTGTCCGTTTGAACCGGCGTTCAACCGGCTTCCGATGGTATGTTTCATTTGCCTGGAAGTTCACCCATGCCAGCAACGGCGAGTTTGCCAACTGCGTTCTATTGCTAGAAGAACCCGGCATTCATTTGCACTATACGGGCCAGCGCGATTTGCTGCGCGTATTCGACGGCCTAGCGGGCACAAACACCATTCTTTACACAACGCATCTTGCTTCAATGGTGGACCAAGCCAATCCTGAGCGCGTCCGGATTGTGGAGAGCAAGGACCACCACGTGGCGATCACTCACGGCGTGGTGAGCGCACAACCAGCGCCAATGGCGGTCATAGAAAGCTCGCTTGGCCTGACGCCCGACCTGTCGGGGATGCTTGGCAATCGGAAGGTGCTAATAGTCGAAGGCGGCACCGACGCTCTGATACTGAACAAGCTTTCCGGCATCCTAGCGAAAGCCGGGAAAACCAACCTGTCGGATCAAATATACCTTTGGCCAGCTCAGTCTTCGACAAGAGCGCCGATGTATGTTGCGTTTGCGCTTGGCCAGCGATGGGATGCGGGGGTTCTCCTAGACACCGACGACGCAGGGCATGCCGCCCAAGCCAAGATCAAGGAAATGGATCTGAAAGAGTATGCGGAGGTGACGGGTCACGATTTCCGCGTATTGAAGATCGGCGACGCCGCTGGAATCAAGAAGACGGACGCAGCGATAGAAGATCTATTTCCAGATGACTGGTTTCTTGATTGTGTGAATCGCGCCTACGGCGTAGCGATCAAACCTGACGATCTCCCGCAGGATGGTTCGACGTTAATCGCGAAAAGAGTTGAGACGGCGCTCAAGACCCGCCACGGACGCGACTTGGACAAGAAACTCGTACTAAGAGAAATTCTCAAGGACTTTGACGATTGGAAAGACATCAAAGTCCTCCCCAATGGTACGGCGGCACATGCGGAGAAACTATTTAACAGGATAGATGCAGCATTCTTGAATGCCACTGACGCGACGTAGTGTCGTGAAAGGAATATACCTATGCCGCTATCGCTCGCGCTAGTGGATGAACTGATTGTGGCTAGGCGCAATCTGCATGGCGGCAACCCTGGCGCGCCCCGACGATTGGACGACGGCAGTCATGAAGGAAGAGCGCTGAACCGTGCTTGTGTGGTAATGCTCTCCTCTTCACTGCAAGCTTATGTGGGTGACGTATTTCTCACATGCTCTGAAAAGGCATTCGGTAGGGTACTGAACGACGAAGAACGGAAAGCCTACGCCGCCACTTGGTCGCGTTGGGGGAACCCAAGTGACGAAAACATCATGACGCTATTTCGAAGACTCGGTGTGCACGATGTCTTTGATGGTTTGTCGTGGCAAGGGCAGGCTACGGCTACGTTGAAGTCAAACCTCAAGCGGATCAATCAAGTGAGGAACCGAATTGCTCACGGTGCAGAGATTACAGTAGATGGCCAGCCTTACGCCTTGCGGCTCGGCAACGTCACGAGATGGCGCGATATAGTCAACACCTTCGGCGATTGTTTTGAAGCGCATGCACTTGGGAAGATTCGATAGGAGATAGTAGCCTATTTATGTGACCCGCGGCGAAGCCTGCTCCCGGCGTCCGTCCGGATAGAGCGATTGTCCGCTTTGCGGTTATCTGAGATAGGCTCGGAGGGCAGATATGCGGCTCGGCGGTTGTTCGTGAGGTGGCGGCAACGACTGGACCGGGTCAGAAGGCGACCTCCGGCTCACTTCCGCTGACTAGCCCGATTGGATCTCGATGCCCAACTGTTCGCGCCACACCCACGCCACAGACTGAGCCGGACCGATTCAGACTGTCGAAGGCTTCCGCGGCTTTCAGCGGACCACCGTTTTGTGGCGTAGAGCCCTGATTTTGGGCATTTGTTTCCATAGTTTCCGGCTAAGCCATTGATATGTAAGTGGCGCGAGTGACGGGACTTGAACCCGCGGCCTCCGCCGTGACAGGGCGCGCTGGCTGGCGGATTTCTGCGGCTAAGCGGGCCTGCGCCACAGCCACGCCACATCACCTCGGATCTTTGAGCGTGGCGATGAGGCCGGGCGAGGCCTGATCACTGGCATCGGCTTGCTCGATCAGGTGCCCATAGACGTTGAGCGTGGTCTTGATGTCCTCGTGCCCCATGAGCTGCTGCAGCTTCTTCAGGTTGGTCTTCTGCGCGATGTGCATGGAGGCGAAGAAGTGCCGGAGGTCGTAGGGCTTGTACTTCGGCTTCTCGACCTTCTGCCCAGCCTCGTCTTCTTCGACCTCCACCAGCCCCGCCTCCAGGCAGGCGGCATAGAAGCCACGCCGGCGCCAATGATCGGTGCACTGCCAGCGTCCCGTCGCCGTCGGGAACACAAGGTCGAAGCCGTTGGGCGCGGCATGGTGCTCAGCGTAGTGCCGCACCATGGCAAGGGTCTCCGCACCGAGCTCGATGAAGCGCCGCCCGGCCGGCGTCTTCGTCACCGTGATCCGGTAGCCACCCCGCTCGATCGCCTGGTCCACCTTCACCCCGTTGTCGTGCACGTTGCGCAATGGCAGGGCCAGGTATTCCTGCGGCCGCATCCCGCTGTCGGCCGCCAGGTACAGGATCGGCCGATAGCGCTGCCAGGTCCGCGCCGTCTGCTGGTTGCGCGCGTTCGCCAGCCGATCCGCGGCGGCAAGCAAGGCCAGGACGTCAGACTGGCTCGGGATCTCGACCGGCTCGTCATAGCGCGAGTCCATTCGGATCGACACGCCAGCCACCACGTTGCTGGCGATGTGCCCTCTCAGGCTCATCTCCTTGATCACCGAGTGGAAGGACGACAGCACCTTGCCGGCGAGGTGCCGGCTGTAGCTGCCCAGTAGATGCGACCGGAAGGCCACGACGTCCGGGGTCGCCAGCTCGTGCAACGGCTTGCCCCAGTCATAGCCTTTCATGATCTCGGCCCGGCGCGTGTAGGTCTTGTAGGTGTAGGCAGTGATCGGATCGCGCCCGTCACAGCCCTCGTCGCGGCAGATCCGCAGCCACAGGTCGATCGCCTGGCCGACGTCCAATATCTCGCTGGAGGGTGGTCTCTGCTGCTCACGACCGCGCGCATCCTCGCGGTAGGCGCGGGCTTCTTTCAGGGTGTCAAAGGACTTATAGGCATAGCCGGACGCCGTTGCTCGGCTGGGGTATCGAACTTGGTAGGAGATGGTGCCGTTCTTATTTGTTCTTTTCCTTATGTCCGCCATCAACACTCATGAACTAATCAACTCGACAATCAATATTATCTACATATCATATGATGGATTATTCTCCGCCGCAACTTGTCGATCCAGATAGGCCTTGATCAGACTGTTGCGCTCGATCTTCAGCCGCCCTTCGATCGGATCGATAAAGAACGGCAGCTTTCGCCGTCCGTAGGCATCCTTCTCCGCTGCGCGTTTCATCTGACGTTTGGTGAGATTGACGCCCATGCCCGCTAGAACGTCGCGAGCTTCGTCCAGATCGATGTAGCTTGGTCCAGCCATGTTCCTCCGTTTTTGTTGCTTGAGCTTCTTCCTACAGGTTGTACCGGCTCGCAGCGGAGACGTATGGCCCCTTCGCGTAGAGCTTGGTGATGACCTGCCCGTTGGGGTACCGCGGCGAGACCTCGTCGCCAAAGCCGTTGCTGGGGGTGATGTAGAGCGTCGCATCCAGGCTGTAGCGCACACCGTGTTGTTCTTCGATATCGGCTAGCGCCTCGAAGATCGCCTGGCGCAGCGCCGGAATGCTCATCTCGCCCTTCACCTTGATTTGCATATTCCCCCTATACTTTGGGTTGGTATATTTACCATAATACAACCCAAAGTGTTAACAATCCCTTACCGCACCTTTGTGCAGTCCAGCAATTCTACGCGTTTGCGGGGGGTGGCTTAGTCGGCCGGTGCCGGCTCGACGATCACGCGGCCACGGCCGCGACGGACCAGGTAACCGCTACGCGGGAACTGGATACCGGACTTCTCGACCAGCTCCATCAGGGCGTCAGCGATCAGATCGGCATTGCGGTCCGGGGCGCCACCGGCGACGTCTTCGGGTCTTGCGGCCATCCACTCGGCAAACGCACGA
This sequence comes from uncultured Rhodospirillales bacterium, assembly GCA_964627965.1. GTDB lineage: Bacteria > Pseudomonadota > Alphaproteobacteria > JAVKFY01. Next base: position 2,543 of record CAZVLI010000003.1, on the reverse strand, counting down.
TCGGCGATCTCCGGACCGAGCGACTTGCGCAGCGCATTGAGTTTACGCAGTTCGCCCTTCTTCAAGTTAGACTCTTCGACCGTCGTCGCCTTCTTTCCACGCGCCATGGTGTTCTCCTACTGATCATTCTGAGGTCTTTATCGAGCACACAATGCGAGCTCCGACCTTGGGATGCCCTGTTAGTCCTGATTCTCGCTTCTCATGCAAGCGTTATTCTTGGTAAGCGTCAGCTTTCAGCATCGGAACTACGGCTCACCTATCGTTATTCAAGTGCCAGCTGAACTACGTAGCCGCCACATGCTGAACGATGTCGGGCGTTCTTCTCCTTCTTCTCACCATTCCTAACGCCGGCAGAACCCTTGCCAATCGGTGTGGTCGGCCAAGCAAAGGTCCTGACGGTCAGGATTTTCACAACAGAAGGAGAAGAACCATGTCCCGACTGATCACCACAGCGGAACTGCAGCGTCTGACGCTGGCTGAACTACATGCACTACGCCGAGCGGTAGAAGACGAACTGCTGCGCAGCAACCCAGATACGGCAACGCGGCGCAATGCGCTCGCCTCGCTGGAGAACATCGAGCGCGCGATCGGCATCCATAACCGGTACCGCGCGCGGCCGTCGCGCCCGCATCGCGGCCCATCACCTTCCTAGCTTCGTGCGGTTCCGAGGAAGTGGCGAGGCGCGTTTCTCGATGCACCTGCCATCGTCACGCCATGGCAACGCGTCGCTCACCCCCAGGAACCGCGCCGGCTCCCCGAATGGATCCCGCAGGGACTGCCACGCCACGTCCGGATCCCGCGCTGGTGAAGCTCGTCACCTATCTGGCCGAGCGGTTGGCGGAACGCGACTTCCGCCGTAGCCTTGAGGGCACAGACGATCCCGATTGACCGCCGCTCGCGAGACTGACGCCATGACCCGTGCCGCCATCTACGCCCGCTACAGCACAGACCTGCAGCGCGAAGCCTCGATCGACGACCAGGTCCGCCTGGCACGCGAGCTCGCCGAACGCGAAGGTTGGGACGTGGTCGAGTGCTACACCGATCACGGGATATCCGGGTCGAACCTGCGGCGACCCGGTATGCAGATGATGCTGCATGATGCCGCGGCCGGTCACTTCGACATCATCGTCGCGGAGTCGCTGGATCGCATGAGCCGCGACCAGGAAGACATCGCGCACGTCCATAAGCGCCTGAGCTTCGCCGGCATTGCCATCCACACCCTGTCGGAGGGCGCTATCAACGAACTGCATATCGGCCTCAAGGGCACGATGGGCGCGCTCTACCTGAAGGACCTGGCCGACAAGACCCGACGTGGCCTGCGCGGCCGCGTCGAAGCCGGCAAGTCCGGCGGCGGCAACGCCTATGGCTACGACGTCGTCCACACCACGGCGAGCGACGGCACGGCCCAACGCGGAGACCGCAAGATCAATCCAGTGCAGGCCGCCGTGGTCACCCGGATATTCACGGCATACGCCAAGGGAACATCGCCGCGGGCGATCGCGCACGCCCTCAATGAGGAAGGCATCGCGGGTCCATCCGGCAAGGGCTGGGGCCCGTCGACCATCCACGGCAACCGGCAACGCGGCACCGGCATCCTCAACAACGAGCTCTATATCGGCCGGCTGGTCTGGAACCGCCTGCGCTACCTGAAGGAGCCAGCGACCGGCAAACGAGTCTCCCGCCTCAACCCCGAGAGCAACTGGATCATCCAGGAGGTGCCAGAGCTCCGCATCGTCGACCAGGACCTGTGGGACCAGGTGAAGGCCCGCCAAGGCGACCTACAGGCCAGGCGTGACGCTCACCCCGACAAGTGGGCCTACTGGGATCGCCGGCGGCCAAGGTTTCTGTTCACGGGGCTGATGCGCTGCGGCGTCTGCGGGGGTGGCGTCATCAACTTCAACAAGGTGCGCATCGGCTGCGCTACCGCCCGGAACAAAGGGACCTGCAGCAACAAGACCACCATGCTGCGCTCTGACCTGGAAGCGCTGGTGCTCGACGGCCTGCAGCACCACCTGATGGACCCGGCATTGGTCGACGTGTTCTGTCAGACCTATACCAATCACATGAACAAGCTGGCCGCCGACCACAACGCCGGCCGCACCGGCAAGCAGGCCGAGCTGGACAGCGTGACGCGCGACCTCGACCGCCTGATCCAGGCGATCATCGACGGCGTGCCTGGCGCCCAGGTGAAGGACAGGATCGCCGCGCTGGAACAGCGCAAGGACACCCTCAGCCACGAACTGGCACACAGCGAACCGGCGCCGGTCTCCCTGCACCCGAACATGGCCGCCTACTACCGCGAGGCCGTCGCCGACCTGCGCGAAGCTCTGTTGGCGCCCGACAAGCGCGATGAGGCCACGGCCGTGGTACGCGACCTGATCGACGCGATCGTACTCACACCAGTGGAGTTGGAAGGGAAGAAGACGCTGTCGGTTCAGCTGGTTGGCCGCCTGGCGGGGATCCTGTCCCTGGCCACGGGCGCTGCTGAGCCGCTGTCTGAGGACGCCCCGCCGGTCCGGGTCGCCAAATTGGTTGCGGGGGCA
>CAZVLI010000002.1:15897-27019 GCA_964627965.1 uncultured Rhodospirillales bacterium | reverse complement strand
CCGCAGGTGTTGCGCGGCACCGTCGGCATCGTGGTACCGAGCCGCCAGGAGTTGCTCGACCGACTGAAGAAGGTGAAGCCGCACCTCAAGGGCACGCAGTTCTCCTACAAGCCGAAGAACGACCACGTCGAGGCGACCTGCCCCTGGGGCAACCGCATTCGCGTGCACACGCCCGACCGGAAGCGCTTCGGTCCGGTGCAGCTCGGCATGCCCTACATCGAGTTCGACGTGCCGAACGGTGCCGCCAAGGGCATCGCGCGCTTCTACGACGAGATCATGGGCGCGCCGGCGACGGTGAAAGGCGATGCCGCGCATGTCTCGGTCGGCCCGCGCCAGGAGATGATCTTTCGCGAGAAGAAGGGCAAGCAGGCGAAGTACGACGGTCACCACGTGGCGGTCTACATCGCCGACTTCTCCGGGCCCTACGAGAAGCTGAAGGAACGTGGCCTAATCAGCCGCGAGACCGACCAGTACGAGTGGCGGTTCACGGACATCACCGACCTGGATACTGGCAAGGTGCTGTTCGTCATCGAGCACGAGGTGCGCTCGATGACGCACCCACTGGCCTTCCGCCCACTGGTCAACCGCAACCCGAACCAGTCCAACATGGCCTTCGCCGCAGGCCACGAGAGCGTATCCTGGGCACTGCCCTACGGGGCCGAGGCGTGACGACCAACATCGCCGCCGCCGCGCTGAAGCTGGTCGAGGCGCGGCAGCGGCACATGACCATCGAGTCGCTGGCGCCGGACATGCCGGACGACCTGGACGAGGCCTACGCGATCCAGAACGCGACGCATGCCGGCATCCTGGCGGTGGCCGGCGGCGGCGAGGCGGTCGGCTACAAGATCGGCTGCACCAACCCGCAGGCGCAGGCGGAGATCGGCATCGACGCGCCGTTTCACGGCCGGCTGCTGTCACCCTACTTCCACGACAGCCCGGCGGAGATCCCGTCCGAACGGCACTTCATGGTGGTGCTGGAGCCGGAGATCGCCTTTCGCATGGGCCGCGACCTGCCGGCCGACCAGGCACCGTTCGACCGCGACCTGGTGAACGCGTCGGTGGCGGAGGTGATGGCGGCGATCGAGGTCGTCGACTCGCGCTACCAGGACTGGACCACCGCCGGCGCGGCGCAGGCTATCGCCGACAACGCCTTCAACGGCGCCTGGGTACGCGGCGAGACCCGTAACGAAGTGAACCTGCTCTCGCTGGACGAGGTGCCGGTCGAGATCGCCATCGACGGCGAAACGCGCGAGACCGGCGTCGGTGGCAACGCGCTGGGCCACCCGCTGAACGCGCTGAGCTGGCTGGCGCACGAACTGGCACGCAAGGGCGAAGGACTGAAGGCCGGCGACTATGTCTCCACAGGCACCTGCACCGCCACCGTGCGCATCGTCAAAGGCCAACGTGCCGTCGCGAGCTTCGGGCCGCTGGGCGACGTCGAACTGACGGTCGTTTAGGGACATGTTCAAGATCGATCCGTCACGCCTCGACCTGGCGCTGGAGTTCCGGCGCAAGCCGTTCGGCGAGCATTCGGCCGACCTGCAGGCGGTGCTGAACGCCATGCGCTCGACGCCGGCGGACGGCAAGCACCTGCTGGTCATGACCAAGCCGCACCGCGAGTGGACGCTGGCGCGGATGGAGGGCGACCCGCCGCGCCCGACCCTGCTCGACGAGGTCTTCACCACGCTGGAAGACGCCGAGTGGCACGTGTTCCGGCTGCGCTGGGAAGCGATGACCGGCGAAGCTCTCAACGTGAACGAGTAAGCCGATGGCGACGCTGCTGGCCTATGCCGACCCGATCAGCGCCGTGCCCGGCGACACTGTCCGCGCCATGGTGAGTTGCGAGGGCGCCGCGACGTACCGCTGCGACATCGTTCGGCTGCTGTCGCCCGAAGCGAGCCCCGAGGCGCCGCCGTTCCGCGAGGAGGTGTTCGACTGCGCGGTGAATGGCGAGCACCCCGGCCGGATGCAGCCGATCGTCATTGGCTCTTTCGTCGAGGTGCCGCCGTCGCCCCGGATCAACGACCTGGACGGTTTCTCCATCGCGGCCACGATCTGGCCGACGCTGCCGGGCGACGGCACGCAGGCACTGATTGGCAACTGGGACGACGAGGCCCGCAGCGGCTTCGCGCTCTACATCGACGTTACGGGCCGGCTGTCGCTGCGACTCGGGGATGGTCAGGACGTGGCCGAGCTCTGCATCGACCGGCCGCTGACGCGCAAGGTCTGGTACCAGGTCGCCGCCACGCTCGATGTCGCGACCGGCCGCGTCGCGCTCTGGCAGACGCCGCTGACGGCCAACCGCTTCCTGGCCGAAGACACGCACACGGCGCATGCCAACACCGAGGTCCGTCCGCGCGGCACCGGGCCGCTGCTGATCGCCGCGTGGCGGTCGGGCAATCAGCGGGTCAACGGGCTGCCCGACATCGCCGCCTGCTACAACGGCAAGATCGAGGCCCCGCGCATCGCCGATCAGGCCTTCGACCGTGCCGAGCTGACGCAGTTCGCCGGGCCGGACTGGTCCGCGCTGCCGCTCGCCACCGACGTCGTCGCCGCCTGGGACTTCGCCATCGGCATCGACACCGACACGGTTACCGACGCCAGTTCGAACCGGCTGGACGGCGAGACGCGCAACCTGCCGGCCCGCGCGATGACCGGACACAACTGGACCGGCGACGAGCACGACTGGCGCGTGGCGCCGGAGCAGTACGGCGCCATCCACTTCCACGAGGACGACCTGGACGACGCACGCTGGCAGCCGGACTTGGAGTTCATCGCCCCCGACGATATGCCGAGCGGGATCTACGCCTGGCGTCTGCGCGCCGACGACGCGGAGTTCCATGTCCCGTTCTACGTCCGGGCGCCGCGCGGCGAGGCACGGTCGGCCGTCGCCTACCTGGCGTCGACGGCGACGCACGCCGCCTACATCAACAACGTCGCCCGCTTCGTCAGCGGCTATGTCGAGCTGTACCAGGGCCGGCTGACCGTGGTCGACGAGACCGACATGCTGCTGCTCGAACACACGGAGCTCGGCATGTCGACCTACGACGTGCACCGCGACGGTTCCGGCGTCTGCTACTCCTCGCGGCTGCGGCCGGCGACCAACATCCGCCCGAAGGGCCGGTTGTGGAACTTCTGCGTCGACATGTTCATCGTCGACTGGCTGGCGCAGTGCTACGGCGACGTCGACGTGATCACCGACGAGGACCTACACCTGGAGGGCCTCGACCTCCTGCGCGACTACCGCGTGGTACTGACCGGCTCGCACCCGGAATACTACTCGTCGGCGATGCTGGACGCGCTCGACGGCTGGCTGCGGCGCGGCGGGCGGCTGATGTACATGGGCGGCAACGGCTTCTACTGGCGCATCGCCCACCACCCGGAGAAGCCCGGCATCATCGAGGTGCGGCGCGCCGAGGACGGCGTGCGTGCCTGGATCGCCGAGCCGGGCGAGTACCACCACAGCTTCACCGGCGAGCACGGCGGCCTGTGGCGGCGCCAGGGACGCGCGCCCAACAAGATCGCCGGCGTCGGCTTCATCTCGCAGGGCTTCGACGCCTCGACCTACTACCGCCGGCTCGACGCCGCCGACGACCCGCGTTGTGCGTTCATCTTCGAGGGCGTGGAGGACGACATCCTCGGCGACTTCGGCGAGATGCGCGACGGCGCCGCCGGCATTGAGATCGACTGCGTCAGCGCCGATCTGGGCACGCCGCCACACGCGCTGGTGGTCGCGCGCTCGGAGAACCACTCCAACACCTACGAGCTGGTCGCCGAGGAAATCGCGGTGCCGCACGGCATGACCGACGGGGCGCACAACCCGATCGTCCACGCCGACATGACCTTCTTCGAGACGCCGGGCGGCGGCGCGGTGTTCTCCACCGGCTCAATCGCCTATGCCGGCTCACTGGGGTGGAACAACTTCGACAACAACATCGCGCGGCTCACGACCAACGTCCTGCGCCGCTTCGCCGACCCGACCCCGTTCGAGATGCCGGACGAGGACTGAGGATCGCACCCGCTAAGGCGGACAGGTGCCCGCGATTGACCACGTGTAGTCACGGCCGGCCTCGGGATCGCGCGCCACGCCATACGCGGCCCACTGGCCGAGAAAGGGCGATCCGAAGGCGAGACAGCGCAGATTCTGGTGCTGCGTTTCGCCCGCCGCGATGACGCGCCCGCGATAGCCGACGCCGCCATTGCCGCCCCGCCCGCCGGACTGCCAGGCGTGCTCGCCCGAAACCCAGACCAGGTCGGCGCTCGCGGTATTCGTCAGCGTCCAGCGCACGTCACAGACCATGCGTTCCGGCTCACCCGGCTGGTTCACCGGCCCATCACAGTCCACCGCATCGAGCCGTACCAGGATGGCGCCATCGCCCGGCGGCGCGGTCGGCGGCCCGCTTGGGAGGCTGGCGGCACACTGCTTTTGCAGTTCGTTGATCGCGTAGACCTGCAGAACCGAGAAGCGTGCGACGTATTCGGCGTCGGCGTAGCTCTGCTCGATGGCGGCTATGTTGCCGCACGAGTCCGGTGCTGCACCGGCACCGAGCGCCGCGAACGCCTCCTCCACCGCCTGTTCGCGGGCGGCGAGGTCGTCGCGCTCGAGGTCGACGCGCGCTTGCGTCAGCGACCACGGCCGCGGCTCGGCAATGCGCTCCCCCAGTCGCCATAGCTGGTCCGAGCCGGTCTTCTGTGCCTCCGACTTCAGGGCCTCGTGCATGCCCTGGCGCCGGCCGGAGAGCCGCGCCGCCGCCGCGACCAACTCCGCTCGCAGTTCGATCGCCTCCGCCATCGACGCCAGCGCCGGCGCCGTGCGAAGGCGCTGCAATTCCATCCAGCCCGCATCCGTGAACGCCGGCATCAGGTCGACCAGCAGCATCCCCCGCGCGGCGAGGCCGGTGATCTCGGCGTTCATCTGGCGCCGCCGCTGACGGGCACTTTCCAGCAGCCGGATGGCATCGGCCGACATGCGATTGGCGTTCTGCAGAGCTGCCAGGAAGCCGCGAAAGTCACCTTCCGTGCGACAGGTGAACTCGCGCGCGGTCTCGAGCTGCTGCGCGACGCCGAAACCGGCGCCCATCGCGGTGCGGGCGAGATGTACCGCCTCCGTCGACAGTTGCGCCGAGGTGCGGCAGAACTCGGCCACCGCCTGGCGCTTGCTGCGCCACAGGTCGTAGGCGATCACATCGGTGTCGAGCGCGCGGTCGGCGAGCGCGATCTGGGCCGCGGTTTCGAGCATCCGGCCTTCGAGCGCGGTCTCTGCCGCCTCCAGCACGGTGAGCTGGCGCCGCCACCACTCGACGCGGTCGACCTCGACCTGGGCCACGGCCTCGGATGCCATCGTCAGCGATAGCAGCCAGAGCAGCAGCCCCGGCCACATGCCGCGCGACCACGTCCTACGGTTGGCGGTCATCGTCCCGTCTCCGCGCCATCTGTCGATCACCCTAGCGTCATCGTCGGTCCTACGGCGAACAGCTACCGGAGATGTTCCAGGCGTAGTTGCGGCCGTTGCGGTCGCGGGCCGTGCCCTTGCCGACCCATTGGCCGGAGAAAGGCGGGCCATAGGCGGTGCACTGCATGCCCTTCCGGATCGCCTCGCCCGGCGCGATGGTCGGCGAGGGGTAGCCGACGCGGCCCTTGTCGCCTTCGCCTCTCGAACGCCACTCCAGCGTGCCCGAAGTCCAGGTCAGATCCTGGCCAGAGACGTTGGTGATGGTCCAGCGCACGTCGCAGACCTTGTACTTGCGCGGCCCGCCGCCTGGATCGCCCCAGGGGCCACGACACTCGATCGAGTCCAGCGTCACGGCGATGCCACCGCCTCCCCCGGGCGGGTTGCCGCCCGGATTGGCCGGCGGGGGCGGACCACCGCCGCCAAGCGCGCGCGCACACAGATCGCGGTACTGGGCGATGGCGTCGACCTGCAAGACCGCCAGTTCCAAAGCGTACCTGGCATCCGCCCGCGCCGCATCGACGCCTTGCGGGTCGCCGCATTGCGTCGGGGGCTTCGCCGTCTCGATGGCGCCCATCAGTTGGTTGGCGCGTTCGTTTCGCTTGCGCAAGGTGTAACGCTCGCGATCGACGCGTCCGGCCGTCAGCTTCCATTTCAGGTCGCCGGCGATGCGTTGGTGCTGCTGGGCTAGCGACGGATAGGCACTGCCGGTTCGGTCGGCTTCGATCGCCGCCCGCATCTCGCGTCGCTCGCGGGCGATCGCCGCGACGTCCGGCTGCATGGCCGCGATGGCCTCGACCGCACGGTGCGCGGCCTGTCGCAACGGGATGGCCTCCGTCCGACGAAAGGTGTCGAGCTTGGCCATGTCGAAGGTCCTCAACAGGCCATCGATGCCACCGCCCTTGTTCTGCAGCTGCTCGAAGTAGGTGCGCATGTCCGCCGCGGACCGGTCCGCACGGTTCACCAGGGTGCCGCTGTCCCTGGCCATGCGCACCGCGTCGTTCAGCGCCGCCTGGAAGTCGTTGAGATGCGCCGGCACGGTGCACTGGAAGCGCCTGACCTGCTCGTAGACTTTCCCGATCTGCAAGGCCGCGCCATGAGCCGCGCGCGCGTTGCGCATCGCCTCCTCGTGCAGGAAGGTCGTGTCGTTGCAGAACTTGATCAGTACAAGCTGTCCGGTACGCGACCCCTTTAGCACTCGCTCGACAAAGTCGAACTGGAGTTGCGCCTCGACAGCCGCCTTCATGGCGCGGTCCACGCGTTGGCGAAGCGCCGTCTCGCGCTGCAGCAGGTCGTCGACACGCTGTCGCCAGTAGGTCAGCCGCTCGCGCTCGAGTCGTGCGAGATCGTAGTTGGTGGGCTGGTCCGGGTTCGAGGTCGGCTCGCTGCCTTGCAGCACGGTCTGGATCTGCGACCGGACCTGGGTGACATAGCGCTGCAACTCATCGGAAGACAGCGGCCGGCCGTTCGCCGCCTTCACCTCCGGCGCGCCGTACTGGCGGATGCCGACGATGTGATTCTCCAGATCGCGGGTCAGCCAGCGCATCTCCTCGGCGTAGCGGCGGCGGTCGGCGCCGCTGGCGTTGGCCATCCGCCGCTCGCGCGCCGTGATCCAGTCGTAGATCGCTTGCATCGCCGCACTCCAGCCCTCGACCTCGTCGCGGTCGCTGACCAGCCCGAACATCGAGCCCTCCCATTGCTCGACGTGGCGTAGCTCGTGGATGAGTGTCTCCGCCAGCTCGGTGGTGACCTGGAACCACCGCATCGGCAGGCGCTCGCGGTCGACATGGCCGAGCCGACTGATGTTGATGGTGATGTGGCCGCCTTCGGTCTCGGCGCCGATGGCGGCATCGCTGAACTCGCCCTTGGTGATGCGGCCCAGGGCGTATAGCTCCGCCAGGCGGATCGCCTCCGCCTTGTAGCCGTTGTCGCGCATGAAGTTTAGCGCGCCCTGGACCCGGTCGATATCGGTCGGCCCCAGGTCGCGTGCCATGGCCGCCTGGCGCGGCACGACGGCGACCAGCGCCAGGATCAGCCAAAGCGCCGCCCAACCGATCCGACCGCGCACGGCGGTGCGGGAGGTCACGTTCATCATGCAACCAGCCTAGCGACGCATACGGCGGCGACCATTGATCCAGATCAGTCGGGCTGGCGGGGCGTCCGGGGCCTTGCTACGAATAGCGCCAATGAACAGGGAGTGAGCCGCATGAGTGCAACGAACGGCCAGGACCGAGTCATCAACCTGGCGGACGTCGAGGCGCTGGAAGCGACGCCGTGGGAGCAGCGCTTCGTACACGCCAATGTCTACGACGCACTGAAAGCGACCTCGGCACAGCACGCGAACAAGGTCGCGATCTACGAGCTGGCGGACGGACAGGCGAGCGACGAGCCGATCCCGACGACCTATGCCGACTTCATGCGGCAGGTGCATCAGTGCGCGAACCTGTTCACGTCGCTGGGCGTCGGGCCGGACGACGTGGTCTCCACGCTGCTGCCGATCCTGCCGGACAGCTACGCGATCATGTGGGCAGCGGAGTGCGCCGGCATCGGCAACCCGATCAACCCGTTCCTGGAGATCGACCAGCTCGAAGGCATCCTGCGCGCGGCCGGCACCAAGGTGCTGGTCGGCGACCACACGTCGGTGACGCCGGACGCCTGGCCGAAGATCGAGGAACTGCGCAAGCGCCTGCCCGAGCTGAAGGCGGTGATCCAGGTGCGCGGACCGGCGCCGACCGATCCGGACGTGCTGCACTACCCGGCCTGCCTGGAGGGGCAGCCCGACGACCGGCTGGTCAGCGATCGGACGTTCAAGCCGACCGACGTCGCCGCGTATTTTCACACCGGCGGCACCACCGGCACGCCGAAGCTGGCGCGGCATACGCACATCGGCCAGGTCATGCAGGCCTGGACGCTGTCTCTAGGTCTCGATCCGGGCGCGGAGGGGATCGGGCTGGTCGGCGTGCCGCTGTTTCACGTCGGCGGTGCGCTGTGCGCCGGAATGCGCGCCTGCCTGAGCGGCCAGACCATCGTGACGCTGGGCCCGCAAGGGTTCCGAAACCCGGCGGCGATCCGCGACTTCCTGCTGAACGCGCAGCGGTTCAAATGCACCAGCCTGGGCGCGGTGCCGACGATCTGGTCGGCGGCGCTGACCCTGCCGACCGACGGCATCGACCTCTCCACCGTGAAGAACGGCTTCGTGGGCGGCGCCACGCTGTCGGTCGAGGTCGCCAGCGCGGTGGAACGGAAATTCGGCATCAAGCTGTGCGAAGGCTGGGGCATGACCGAGACGCACGGCTTCGCCTCGATGAATCCGTCGCTGGGCGTGCGCAAGATCGGCTCGGTCGGTATCCGCCTACCCTACATGGAGATACGCGTCGCCCAGCGCCACGACGACGACACCACGACCGACTGCGGCGTCGACGAGATCGGCTCGGTGCTGGTGCGCGGGCCGCAGGTCTTTGCCGGCTATGTCGACGCGGCGCACAACGCCAGCGCCTATGTCGACGGCGACTGGCTCGACACCGGCGACCTCGGACGGTTCGACGAGGACGGTTACGTCTGGCTGACCGGACGGGCCAAGGACCTGATCATCCGCGGTGGTCACAACATCGACCCGGCCGTCGTCGAAGAGGCGATGTACCAGCACCCGGCGGTGGGCCTGGCGGCCGCGGTCGGCCGGCCGGACAAGCGTCTCGGCGAGATGCCGGTAGCCTACGTGCAGCCGAAACCGGACACCAAGCTGGACCTGGACGAGTTGGCGGCGTTCGTGCGCGAGCGGGTGACCGAACGCGCCGCCAATCCAGCCGAGCTGTTCGACATCGACGTCATGCCGGTCACCGGCGTCGGCAAGATCTTCAAGCCGGCGCTGCGCCTGGACGCGGCGAAGCGGACCTTCGAGCGCGAGCTATCCGACCTCGACGCTGAGGTGGAGGTGGTCGCGCACAAGGTGCACGGCGCCCTGGCCACGGTGCGGGTGAAGAACGAAGGAGATGCGGAGACCGCGCGCGAGCGGTTGAACGGCTATGCCTTCCACTACGAGGTGGTCGTCGCGTAGCCGCGCTACTGATCGAAGCCCTTCAGGAAGCCGTCCAGCGGGACGCCGAAGCTGTTCAGTGCCATCGACACCAGGTTGTACTGGCCGACGGTGAAGACGACATCCATCAGCTGCTGCTCGTCGTAGAACTCGGCGAGCTTGTTCCAGTGCGCGTCGGAGACCATCGCGTCGCGATGCAGGTCGTCCACGGCGCGCAGCAACGTGGCGTCGCGCTCGTTCCAGCCATCGGCCTCCGGGCCGGCCTTGATCCGTTCGATCTCCTCGTCGGTGAGGTCGGTCTCGCGGCGGCTGATCTCGACGTGCTGCGACCACTCGTAGTCGCAGTTGCACAGCCAGCCGATGCGCAGGATCAGGATCTCGCGATCGCGCGCCGGCAGGGTCGACTTCATCAGGATGTGGTTGGCGAACACCATCCAGCGCTTCATCAGCTTGGGATGGCGGGTCAGGGTCTTGAAGATGTTGTAGACCTTGTCCTGTTCCTTGTTGGGCGCGAGTAGCGCACGGCTTTCCTCGTCCCACTCGCTCTCCTCGCGCGGCGTCAGGCGCGGCTCGGCCAGTCTCGGCATTTCACTCTCCGACTTGTTGGGCTTGTTCTCAGATAACCGGCACGGCGTAACCGTCGCGGCGTGGATCGGCGGCGCCTTCGAGGGCGCCGGTGGCGGGGTCGCGGGCGATGCCGTGCATGCCGCCGACCATCCAGGTGTAGGCGTCGACCACCTCGACCGCGTGGCCGCGTGCGCGCAGGCCGTCGAGCGTGGCCGGATCGTAGCGGGACTCGGCGCAGACCCGCTTGCCGTCCCAGAGGCGGCCACGCGGCGCGGAGACGGCGGCCTGCAGCGGCCGGTCGTAGACCATGTGCTGCACCATCACCTGCGCCTGGGTCTGGCAGATGCCGTAGCTGCCGGGCGTGCCCAGCGCCAGGACCGGCTGGCCGTCCTTCAGCGACAGCGATGGCGCGATCGGCAGCGCCAGTTCCGAGCCCGGCGCCATGAAGTTCGGCGCCTCCGGGTTCAGCTCGCCCCAGTTCAGGAAGTTGTTCAGACACACGCCGGTGCCCGGGACGACGATGCCGGCGCCGTAGACCGCGCCCAGCGACTGGGTGATGCAGACCGCGTTGCCTTCGGCATCGATGGCGGAGAAGGACGTGGTGTTCTCTTTCGCCGCCGACGTCGAGGTCGCGTCGGGGAACATCTCCGTCAGCCCCTCGACAGCTTCGTCGGCCTCGACCGCCTCGCGCAGGCGCCCGACGGCGTCGTCCGAGAGCAGCGCGGCGAGCTTCTCCGCGCCTGGCTTGTTGTTGCGGATGCGGGCGTCGGCGGACAGGCGGATAGCTCGCCAGACCCGGTCGACGTGACGCACGCCGTCCGGCTCGTCGCTCGCGAGATCGAGGCCGTCGAGGATCGCCAGCGTCATCAGCAACTGAAACGCCTCACACGGCGGCGGCGGCACGTGGACGTCAATGCCGGCGAAACGGCCGGCCGTCGTTTCTTGCCAGCGCGGCTCGAACTCCGCCAGGTCGGCCATGTCGAGGCAACCGCCGAGCGACTGGATGAACTCGGTCATGGCCCGGCCGAGCGGCCCGCCGCGCAGGTAAGCCGGGCCGTCGGCAACGATCGCCT
>CAZVLI010000002.1:10084-15887 GCA_964627965.1 uncultured Rhodospirillales bacterium | reverse complement strand
CCACCGACGGCGTGCTCTACTTCTTTTCCCTCGACGATCAGGGCGTCGGCCAGCGCCGGCTGCGGCAGGACGCGGCCACGCGCGAACTCGCCGCCGACCGCCTTGGCGTAGTTGTCGTGCCAGCTCTCGTTGCCGCCGATGTCGGGCAGGACCGAGTTGGTGAAGGCGGCGTTCTTCTCGGTCAGCGGGAACCCATCGCGCGCCAGGCGGATCGCCGGCGCGAAAACGCGCGCCCGGTCCAGCTTGCCGAACTTCTCCAGCAACGTGCACCAGCCGATCAGATTGCCGGGCGCGGCGACCGGATGCGGGCCGCGCCCGAGATCGGCGCGCTTGCGGCTGGCGGGGTCGAACTTGCGCGGTACCGGCGTGACGAAGTCCAGCACGCCGGTCCGGCCCGAGCTGGCGTCGTAGAACGTGGCGATGCCGGTGCCCGCGAGGCCGGACATGTAGGGCTCGACCACGTTCAATGCCCCGGCGACGGCGGCGATGGCGTCGAAGGCGTTGCCCCCGGCGGCCAGCATGCCGGCACCGGCGGTCGCCGCCAACGGATGCGCTGCGGTCACCATGCCGTGCCGCGATGTCACTGTGGGTCGCGTATCCAACGTTCCCCTCCCCAGCCTTTCTCGATCAATCCGGCTATACTGACACCAGTTTCCCGCTTCGGGGAGAGCGGTAGGACATGTCCGACAGCCAGATCGTGGAGACCGGCGACTCGCGCCACCTCCAGGACATGATACGGGCGCTGCGCGCCGAGCTTGACCGTGGCCGGATCGCTCGCGAAACCGACCGCCACGATGCCGAGCGCGACAAGGTGCGCGAGCAGCAGCAATTGCGCGACACCGTGGTGGCGCTGCGCGAGGAGCTGGAGCGCTCGGAGATGGAACGGGCGAAAGCGGTGCAGGAAGCCCTGCTCCGCTCCGGTGCCGAACTGCGTCAGTTGCGCACCACTGTCAGCGGCCTGCGGGAAGAACTCGAAGCGAGCCGCGAGGAGCGCGCCGACGCGGTGCAGCGGGCACGGGCCGAATCGACCAGCGAGACGAACCAGCTTCGACGCACGGTCGACGCCCTGCGCCGGCAGCTCGAAGCCACCGAGATCGAGCGCGACCAGGGGATCCAGGCGGCCAGGCTCGCCGCCGAGAACGAAGTCGCGCAACTCAAGACCACCGTCGCGGCGCTGCGCCGTGAGCTGGAGGCGGCACGCCAGGACAAGATCGAGTCCGTGCAGCAGGCTCGTGCCGAGGCCGCCGGCGAGATCAAGCAGCTACACGCCACCGTCGCCGGACTGCGCCGCGAACTGGAGGCGCAAGGGCTGGCGCACGACGAGCAGCGCCAGGAAGCCGAACGAGCCAAGGCGCGCGAGTTCGCGCAGATCAGCGAGACCGTCACCGCACTGCGCCAGCAGATCGAGGCCGCCGGATTGGAGCGCGACGAGGCACTGCGCATTCTGGAACAGCGCCATGTCGACGAGCAACGGCAGCTGCACGATACCGTCCGCGCCCTGCGCGCCGAGCTGGAGCAGGAACGCTTCGACAAGCTGGAGACGGTGACCGAGATCAAGGGCGAGGCCGAGGGCGAGCAACGCCTCCTACGCGAGACGGTGGCCGAACTGCGCGAACAGCTAGAGCGGCAGCAGGCAAGGCACGAATACGATCTGCATGAGGTGCGCCGCGCGACGCGCGACGAGCAGACGCAACTGCACGACACCATCCGCGCGCTGCGGGTGCAATTGGAGGCGACATGACGGTCAACCAACAGGAAGACGCCCCGGCGCCCGTGCCGGGGGCGCGCAAGGGGGGCCGGCGCCGCAAGAGCAACCGGGCCGAGCTCCTGCTGGAGGTTTCGAACCGCCTGGCGGCGCTGTCGGGTCTCAACGAGCAGCTTGAAGCCCTGGTCGAGCTCACCGTGGAGAGCATCGGTTGCGAGCGCGGCACGCTGTTCCTGAACGATCCGATCGCCGGCGAACTCTACAGCCGCGTCGCCCAGGGCAACTTCGAGCGCGAAATCCGCATCCTCAACAATTCTGGCATCGCCGGCCTGGTCTTCACCACCGGCGAGGGCCTGATCATCCACGACGTCTACAACCATCCGAAGTTCAACCGGATGGTCGACGAGGCCTCCGAGTTCGTGACGCGCGACATGATCTGCGTCCCGATCCGTACGGTGCATGGCGAAGTGATCGGCGTCGCCCAGTGCCTGAATAAGGCCGGCGGCCGCTTCTCCGCCGACGACCAGTCACTGCTGGAAGCGATGACGATGCAGGCCTCGGTGGTGCTGCAATCGACGCTGTTCATCCAGAAGATGGAACGCTCACGGCAGCAGGAGTCGGAGTTCCTCGACGTCGTCTCCGAGGTGTCGTCGGAGATTCAACTCGGCCCGCTGCTGCAGAAGATCATGGCGGCGGTCACCAAGATGCTGAACTCCGACCGCTCGACGCTGTTCCTCAACGACGAGAAGACCAACGAGCTCTATACCGAGATCGGCCAGGGGCTGGGCGCGACCAAGATCCGCCTGCCGAACAATGTCGGCATCGCCGGCACCGTGTTTACCACCGGGCGGTCGGTGAACATCCCCTTCGCCTACGCCGACCTGCGTTTCGATCCGTCGTTCGACAATCGCACCGGCTACTTCACGCGTTCGATCCTCTGCGTGCCGGTGACCAACAAGGACGGCAAGACGATCGGCGTGACCCAGGTGCTGAACAAACAGGGCGGGCCCTTCACCGAGGCCGACGAGGCGCGGCTGAAGGCGTTCACCGCGCAAATCTCGATCGGCCTGGAGAACGCCAAGCTGTTCGACGACGTGCAGAACATGAAGAACTACAACGAGGCCATGCTGGAAAGCATGAGCAACGGCGTCGTCACCTTCGACTCGGAAGGCAAGATCGTCACCTGCAACGCCGCCGGCCTGCGCCTGCTGCACTGCCGCGGCGAGGAGATCATCGGCCGGCCCGCGGACCGCTTCTTCGTCGGCGAGAACGTCGCGGTCGCCGACAAGGTGCGGCGCGTGTCCGGCACGCGCGAGCCGGAGATCGTGGTCGACGCGGAGCTGAAGTTCGACGGCGAGACCGTCTCCACCAACCTCACCTTCCTGCCGCTGCAGAGCACCAAGGAAGACACGCTCGGCTCGATGCTGCTGATCGAGGACATCTCGAACGAGAAGCGGGTCAAGTCGACCATGGCGCGCTACATGGACCCGGGCCTGGCGGAGAAGCTGCTGGACGCGGGCAGCGAGATCCTGGGCGGCCAGACGAGCGAGGCTACGGTCCTGTTCTCCGATATCCGCGGCTTCACCACGCTGACGGAGGAACTCGGCGCGCAGGGCACCGTCAGCCTGCTGAACGACTACTTCTCGGTGATGGTCGACTGCATCAGCCAGGAAGGAGGCATGCTCGACAAGTTCATCGGCGACGCGATCATGGCGATCTTCGGCACGCCGTTCGCGCACGAGGACGACGCCGACCGCGCCATGCGCACCGCCATCAACATGCTGCGTTCGCTGGAGGCGTTCAATGCGGAGCGGGTCGGCTACGGCCTGAAGCCGATCGACATCGGCATCGGCCTGAACACCGACAAGGTGGTGTCCGGCAACATCGGCTCGCCGAAGCGCATGGACTACACCGTGATCGGCGATGGCGTGAACCTGGCGGCGCGGCTGGAGAGCGCCTGCAAACAGTACGGCGCCAAGCTGCTGATCTCCGAATACACGCTAGGGCAGGTGAAGAGCACCTATCGCACGCGCGAGGTCGACAAGCTGGTGGTCAAGGGGAAGACCGAGCCGGTCGGCGTCTACGAGGTGCTGGACTTCCACACCGCCCAGAGCTTCCCGGAGATGATCGACGTCGTCGGCGCCTTCCAGAACGGCATCAGTCTCTATCGGGAGCGGCGCTTCGACGACGCCGAAGCGCAGTTCAATCAGGCGCTGGCGAAACACCCAGAAGACAGGGCGTCGAAGCTCTACCTGGAGCGCTGCGCCTACTTGCGCGCGAACCCGCCGGCGGACGACTGGGACGGCGCCTGGGTAGCGACGGACAAGTAGGGCTCGGCAATACCGTCAAGCCCGGGCATGACGCGGGAAAGAGGCTACCCCTTCGCCGCCATCAGGCTCATTGCCTCGTTCGACGAGACGACGCGGCCGAACAGGAAATCCATCGTCGCCAGCGCGAAGTCGTGGCGCTGCTTCTCCAGTTCGCCGGTGGCGTCGGAAACCACGAAGGTCTTGTAGTCGCGCTGGCTGGCGTCGCGCACCGTGGTCTCCACGCAACAATTGGTGGTGACACCGCAAACGACGAGACTGTCCAGGTCGAGGCCGTTCAAGATCGGCTCGAGGCCGGTGGCGTAGAAGGCCGACGGCCGGTTCTTGTCGACGACGTAGTCGCCGTCGACCGGGGCGAGGTCGTCGACCACCTCGATGTCCCAGGTCCCGGCCGCGAGCCCGTTCACGTCCTTCAGCGCCGGCATCATGGTGTTGATCAGGATGCCGCCGTCGGCATAGTCGGGCCGGCAGACGTACCGGGTGTAGATCACCGGTACGTCGGCGGCCCGCGCCGCGGCGATGAGCTGCTTGCAGGGCTCGACCGCGGCCTTGAGCATGCCGATGTCGAGCCCGAGCTGCGCGCAGCTTCCCTTGTCGTCGCAGAAGCCATTCTGCATATCGACCACCACCAGTCCGGTGCGACCGGGCGTCGGCTGCATCGGCGGTGGCGCGGCGGGATCCGCGTCGGTCATGACATGGCTCCCTACATCTTCTTCCAGTCGCCGGCGGCCTCGAAGGCGGCGGCGGCCTTGTAGATGGTCGGCTCGTCGAAATGCCGGCCGCTCAGCATCAGGCCGACCGGCAGACCGTCCTTGGACATGCCGCACGGGATCGTCATCGACGGGTGGCCGGTGACGTCGAAGGTCGGCGTATTGCCGAGCATGCACCACGCCTCGAGGATGTAGTCGTCGATGGAGCAATCGGCCGGCGGCATCTTGCGCGCGGTCATCGGCACCGTCGGCATCAGCAGCAGGTCGTAGTCCTCGAACAGCTTGTTGAAGTGGTCGGTGACCTTGCGCTTCAGGTTCTGGCCCTTGGCGTAGACCAGCCCGTCGAAGGCATCGATCATGAAGGTGCCGAACAGCATCGCCAACTTCACGTTCGGCGGCATCTCGTTGGCCCGCTCGCGCCAGGCCTTGGAACGCTCGATCATGCTGACGGCGTGCAGGTTGCGCATACCTGGCGCGATGCCGTTGCCGAGGAAGGCCTCGCGCATCATGCCTTCCATCACCATCGGCATGAAGTAGGTCGCCATCTCGGCGTGCATCGGCACAGAGATCTCATCGACCTTGGCGCCCATCTTCTGGAAACGCTTGGCGCCGGCCTTGACCTTGTCGTCGACGACCTTCTCCGACATCTCCTGGCCGAAGCCCTCCTTGACCACGGCGATGCGCATGCCTTTCACGCCGCCGTCGAGCATCTTGGAGTAGTTCTGCGTCTTCGGGGCCTTCTGGCGGCCGTCGTAGCCGTCATCCCCGGCGATCACTTCCAGCAGCAGAGCATTGTCGGCGACCGTACCGGTCATCGGACCGGTATGGTCGATCGTCGCCTCCATCGAGCACAGGCCGGTGTAGGGGACCAGCGAGTGGGTCGGCTTCATCCCGTAGATGCCGCAGAAGGCGCCGGGCATGCGGATCGAGCCGCCCTGGTCGCCGCCGATTGCCATATCGACCTCGCCGGCCGCGACCAGCGCCGCGGAGCCGCAGGACGAGCCGCCGGCGGTGTGGCCCATCTTGTGCGGGTTGTGGACCGGGCCGGTGTTCGACGTGTG
>CAZVLI010000002.1:0-10074 GCA_964627965.1 uncultured Rhodospirillales bacterium | reverse complement strand
ACAGGCAGTAGTACTCGCAGTTCGCCATGCCGACGATCTCGCCGCCGGCATCGAGGATGCGGGTGACGATGGTGGCGTCGACGTCCGGGACATAGCCCTCCAGGATCGACGTGCCGTTGGTCATCGGCACGCCGGCGACCATCACGTTGTCCTTCAACGCCACGGTCTTGCCCTTCAGCTTGCCGCGGCTGGCGCCCTTGATCGAGGTCTTGCGCGCCCAGGCGTTGTATTTGTTCTCCTCGCCCTCCGGCCGGTAGCCGGGATCGCGCGCGTACTTCACTTCCGGCAGGTAGTCCGGCATGCGCAGCATGGCGTCGGCGGCACCGCACAGCGGCTCCATCTGCGCCATCAGCGTCTTGGCCTCCTGCTCGGTCAGTTCCATGCCGAGGCTCTCGCCAAGCTCGCGGACCTTGGCGGCGCTGGGATACGGAAACTTCATGGCGTGGCCCTCCCCGGCCTAGAACTTCTTCCAGTCGCCGGACTGCTCGAATGCGTAGGCGGCCTTGTAAATCGTGCTCTCGTCGAAGTGCCTGCCGGTCAGCATCAGCCCGACCGGCAGGCCGTTGCTCATGCCGCACGGGATCGACATCGACGGGTGGTGGGTGATGTCGAACGGCGCCGTGTTGGCGATCATCTCGAAGGCGCGCTGGATGTATTCCTCGCGGCTGGCGTCCGGCGCCGGCAGCGGCGTGGCCTTCAGCGGCAACGTCGGCATCAGCAGCAGGTCGTAGTCGGCCAGCACGGCGTCGTACGCGGCCGTCAGCTTGCGCGACAGGTTCACGCCCTTCCCGTAGTAACGCATGCCGTAATACTTCTGGACGTAGGTGCCCAGCAGCAGGGTCAGCTTCAGCGACTCCGACAGGTCGTTGCCGCGCTCGCGCCAGCGATGGTGGAAGTCCATCAGGCTGGTGACGTAGAGGTCGCGGCGGCTGACGCCGTAGCCGTCGCCGAACATCATGGTCTGGGTCAGGCCCTCGATCGCGATCGGGGTCCAGATCGCCGGGCCGAGGCTGTGCATCGGGATCGAGACCTGGTCGACCTTGGCGCCCATCTTCTTGAAGCGCTGCGCCGCCGCCTTGACCTTGGCATCGACGTCCTTCTCGGAATTGTCGTGGCCGAAGCCTTCCTTGACGACGGCGATCTTCATGCCCTTCACGCCGCCCTCCAGCTGCTTGGAGTAGCGCGCCGTCTTCACGTCGTACTGGCGCGGGTCGAGCCCGTCGGGACCGGCCAGCACCTCCAGCATCAGCGCGTTGTCGGCGACGTTCTGGGTCATCGGGCCGGTGTGGTCGATGTACGGCTCGATCGGCATCACGCCGGTGTACGGCACTAGGCCGTGCGTCGGCTTCATGCCGTAAACGCCGCAGAACGAGGCCGGCATCCGGATCGAGCCGCCCTGGTCGCCGCCGATCGCCAAGTCGACCTCGCCGGCCGCCAGCAGCGCGCCGGAGCCGGACGACGAGCCGCCGGCCGAATAGCCCATCTTGTGCGGGTTGTGCACCGGGCCGGTGGCGTTGGTGTGGCTGCCGCCGGACAGGCAGAAGTATTCGCAATGCGCCTTGCCCATGATCGTCGCGCCGGCGTCCAACAGGCGGGTGACGATGGTGGCGTCGACGTCGGGGACGTAGCCCTCCAGCGTCGAGGCGCCGTTCATCATCGGCACGCCGGCCAGCATCACGTTGTCCTTCAGCGCCACGGTCTTGCCCTTAAGCGGGCCGCGGCTGGCGCCCTTCACCTCGGTCTTCACGTACCAGGCGTTGTACTTGTTCTCCTCGCCCTCCGGCCGATAGCCGGGCGTGCGCGGATACTTCACCTGCGGCAGGTTGTCGGGCATCGCGTCGACGACGTTGTAGCCGTCGACCTGCGGCGCAATCAGCGCGGCGAAGGACGCGGCGTCCTCGTCGCTCAAGGTCATGCCGCAGATCTCGGCGACATCCTGCAATTGCTCGGGCGTGGGTTTCTGCACGGCCATGGCTGGTTCCCTCTTCCCTGCCGGTATCGTTGGATCGTTGTGGACTAGCTGGTGAAGCCGACGAACTCGCTGACCATGTCGGCGTCTGCCAGGTGCTCGGGGCCAAGTTCGCGCGTGAACTGCCCCTTCTGGATGATCAGCACGCGCTCGGCGAGCGCGGCGATGAATTCGAGATTCTGCTCGACCAGCACGACAGTGAGGTCGCGGCTCTTGCGCAGCCGCTGCAGCGTCTCCTCGATCTCGTCGATGATCGAGGGCTGGATGCCTTCGGTCGGCTCGTCGAGCAGCAGCAGGCGCGGCTCAGTGCACAGCGTGCGGGCCAGCGCGAGCAGCTGCTGCTCACCGCCGGAGAGCGCGCCGCCGACACGGTCGAGCAACCGTTCCAGCCGCGGGAAGTCGGCCAGGATGCGCTCGAGCGCCTGCGCCTCGTCGGTCTTGCGGACGACCATGCCCATGCGCAGGTTGTCGAGCACCGACAGCGCCGGAAAAATCTCGCGACCCTGCGGCACGAAGCCAATGCCCAGACGGGCGCGTGCGTGTGTGGTGGCCCGGGTGATGTCGGTGCCGTCCATCTCGACGCTGCCAGCGGTGGCGCGGACGTAGCCCATCAGCGTGCGCAGAAGCGTCGTCTTGCCCATGCCGTTGTGGCCCAGGATGCCGATGAACTCGCCCTGCTTCACCTGCATCGACAGGCTGGAGAGGATCGGGACGGTGCCGTAGCCGGCGTGCAGGTCCTTCACGTTCAGCATGATGTCGCCCTCACGCCGCCGCCTGCTTGCCGAGGTACACGTCGCGTACCGTCGGGTTGCGCAGGATCTCGTCCATCGGCGCCTCGACCAGGATCGCGCCCTGATGGAACACGGTGACCATCGAGGCAATCTGCTTGATGAACTGCATGTCGTGCTCGACCACGATCATCGCCGTGGTCTGGTTGATCTCGCGGATGATCTCGGCGGCCCGCGCGGTTTCTTCGTGCGTCATGCCGGCGGCCGGCTCGTCGAGCAGTATCAGCGTCGGCTCGCCAGCCAGCACGGTCGAGAGCTCGATGAGCTGGCGCTGGCCGTGCGCCAGCTTGGCGACGACCGCATCGGCAAGGTGCGAGATGCCGACACGGGCCATGACGTCGGCCGCGATCTTGTTGGCCTCTGCCTTGCCGTTGTGGTGACGGGCGGCGAGCCAGACATTCTCGTGCGCGGTGAGGCCATCGAACAGGTTCGGCACCTGGGTCTTGATACCGATGCCGCGGCGCGCGATGTCGTGACTGTTGAGGCCGGTGATCGGCTGGCCCTGGAAGTTGATCTCGCCCTCCGACGGATCGAGCTGGCCGGTCAGGCACTTGAAGAAGGTCGACTTGCCGGCGCCGTTCGGCCCGATCAGGCAGCGCAACTCGCCGGGCTTGAGGCGGAAGTCGACCGTGTCGACCGCGGTGACGCCGCCGAAGCGCATCGACAGGCGGCGGGTTTCCAGCAGCGGCGCATCATCGCTCATGGCCGTGCCCAGCAGGACACGGCCTGCCCTTCAATATGAGCGTGCTGCTGCGCGCTCATTCGCCGGCCCCCGCGCGGGTCGCGGCCGCGTCGGCCATGGCGGCGCTGCCGTTCGGCTTCGGCCTTATCCGGTGCCACAGCATCAGCCCGTAGTCCTGCAACGACGGCAGCAGGCCGCGCGGCAACACCAGCACGGCGACGATCAGGATCACGCCGAGCACGAAGTTGTTGTTCGCGATCTCCACCGATCCCAGCCAGACGGTGAGATACTGCAGGACACAGCAGGCGATCACCGGCCCGACCAGCGTGCCGAGCCCGCCGACCATCACCCAGATCAGCGCCTGCGCCGACATCACCAGCGCGAAGGCATTCGGGTCGATGAAGGCCTGGTAGGTGGAGTAGAGGCCGCCGCCCATGCCGGCGATGGCACCGCCGATCGAGAACACCAGCACCTTGTGCAGACGCACGTCGTAGCCGAGCAGCTGTGCCCGGGTCTCGTTCTCGCGGATTGCCACGGTCACGCGGCCGAACTTGGTCCGCTGCAACAGCTTCAGGCCCAGATAGACGGCCAGCAGAAGGCCCATGGCGAAGTAGAAGATGTGCACCGGGTCCATGAACTCGCCCGGCTCGAACGGATAGTTCAGCACCGGTACGTCAGGCATGCCGTTGAAGCCGCCCAGTCGGGCATTGCCGATGGTGTACTCGGGCCCGGCCGTGTGGTTGATCAGCTTGAACATGATCAACGAAACCACCAGCGTGACCACGCCCATGTAGACGTCGGTCAGGCGGCCGTAGAACATGAAGTAGCCGAGCGCGGCGGCGAACAGCGCCGGCACGATGATCGACAGCAGGAACGGGATCGTGGTGTCGCCCAGATTGATGCCGCTGACCGCGAAGACGTAGCCGCCGAGGCCGAAGAACGCCGCCTGGCCGAAGCAGAAGATGCCGCCGTAGCCCCAGATGTAGGCCAGCGAAACGGCGAAGATCGACAGCACCACGTACAGCGTGAGCTGCATGATCGCGAACATGTCGAGCGTCATCGGCAGCCCGAACATCAGGGCCAGGCCGATCACCATCGTGACGATGGTGCCGAGGTTGTCCTTCACCAGGCTCAAATCGACCTCCTGAAGAACTTGCCGGTGATGCCCTGCGGCAGCATCCGCAGCATGATCACGGCGATGAACAGCAGCGCCGCGTCGCCCCAGACCGGCGTTGTGATGAAGGTGGCGAGCTGGCTGATGCCGCCGAACAGCGCGCTGGCGCTGGCGGTACCGGCGACCATGGCGGCGCCGCCGCTGATCACCGTGATGAAGGCCTTGGCGATGAACGCCACGCCCATGGTCGGCACCACGCCGGTGAGCGGCGCGAGGATGCCGCCGGCCAGGCCGGTGAGCGCGGCGCCGATGCCGAAGGTGACCATGTAGACCTTCGGCGGCGAGACGCCGAGCGCGGCGGCCATGCCGGCATTCTGCATGGTGCCGCGGGCGATCAGCCCGAGCTTGGTGAACTTCAGCACCGCCAGCGTGCCGAGCAGCAGCAATGCCGCCACGACGATCACGAAGATGGTGTAGAGCGACATCTTGTAGGCGCCGATGTCGAAGCCGCCGAGCGGCGACGAGACGCCTTCAACGGTGTTGCCGAAGATCATGGTGATGGCGCCGATGAGGAGCAGGCTGAGGCCCCAGGTGGCCAGCAGCGTGTCCAGCATGCGCGCGCCGTAGAGGAACTGGATCAGGCAGCGCTCGATGATCACGCCTATTACCCCGACCACCAGCGGGGCCAGCACCAACATCGCTATCCAGATGTTGATGCCGGCCTTGACGCTGATGAGCACGGTGTAGGCGCCGAGCATCAGGAACTCGCCGTGCGCGATGTTGATCACCCGCATCATGCCGAAGATGATCCCCAGCCCGAGCGAGATGATGACCAGCGTGCCGATGGCGCTAAGCACCTCCAGCACGACGATGATGGCGAAGTCCATCGAGCGCCCCCGATTACCAGTCGAGCCCGTCGACTACAGCTTGATGATGTAGTGCTGGTTGTCGTTCGGGTTCTTCTCCAGGTCGCACACGGCCTGGGTGTCGGCCGGCTGCACCTGATTGAAGGTATCGAGCACGCGCCACTTGCGATCCTCGATTACCGCCAGGTGCACATTGCGGACCACGTGGTGGGTCTTCGGATCGATGGTCACCTTGCCCGACGGGCCGTCGACACTGAGACCGGTCTCCAGCGCCTCGATCACCTTCATGCGATCGGTGCTGCCGGCCATCTCCACCGCCTTGGCCCACAGCAGCACGCCTTCGTATGTGGCGCAGCTGAGCTCGGTCAGCAGCGGCACCTTGTCCGGGAAGAAGGCCTCGATCTTCTTGCGCCAGGCATTGTTCTCCGGCGTGTCGACGTCCTGGAAGTAACCCAGCGCGTTGACCAGGCCGTTGCTCTCTTCCGGCGTCATCAGCACCACTTCGTTGCCGCCGGCGCCAAAGGTGGTGGACGCGTCCGGGATCTTGCCCTTCATGCCGGCCGCGGCCCACTGACGGTAGAAGGACAGGTGCGCGGAACCGACCAGGACGCCCATCACCAGATCGGGCTTGGCGGCCTGGATCTTGGAGATGGTCGGGCCGAAGTTGGTGACGTCGAGCGGGAAGAAGTCGGTCTGCAGCACTTCGCCGCCGGCTTCCTCGACGAACTTCTTCACCCAGGCGGCGGTGATCTGGCCGTAGTTGTAGTCGGCGGCCAGGGTGTAGACCTTCTTGCCCCAGTTCTTCATGCAGTAGGCGACCAGCTTGTCGACGGTCTGCGCCGGCGTGGTGCCAGTGGCGAAGTGGTTGCGGTCGCACACGCCGCCTTCGTACAGCGTGTTGTAGAAGTAGAGCGTCTTGAACCGGCGCAGCACCGGCCGGATGACCTCGCGGCTGGCCGAGGTGATGCCGCCGTGGACGACGTCGACCTTGTCCTTCAGCGCGAGCTGCTGCGCGTACTGGGTGTAGAGCTGCATGTTCGACTGCGAGTCGTAGTCGACCAGTTTCAGCTTCTTGCCGAGCAGACCACCCTTCTCGTTCAGCTCGGAAACCGCGAAGCGCATGACCTGCGCCATCGGCTGGCCGGCGATGTCCAGGAAGCCGGATTCGTCATGGATGCCGCCAACCATGATCTCGTCGGCCGCTTCGGCCACGCCGCTCAGCATCGACGCCGTCGTCAATGCGGTCGCGCTCAGCGCCGCGTTCTTCAGGAAACCGCGACGATTCATCATCGTGTCGTTCATTGATGCCCTCCACCGTTCATCGGCTGGCATGTCAGCCGCCAGTACTATTATTCGCCCTGAGCACAACGCGTGCCAAGAGTCTTTCTCGAATCCACTTGAATACACCCTACGAATTGGTTCAGTAGATAAACCGAATGTTCAAGTTATCTTACTAATCGACACAAGATAATGCGCTATCGAATACTTCGTTAGTAACCAGATAGTTACGAAAACGACGAGAATAGACTTGTGAAACCCGGCACCAGACGCGACAAGTCGCCAATCTAGTTACCTAATAGTGAGGCGCGACGACCGGCTCGACTCGCGCGAACGCGAATCTGGTCACTTGCGATAAGCGCCTAGTCTTTAGGCTGCCCAACAAAGCAGCCGATCAACTGCGCAGATTGCACGTTATTTCGTCACCGGCTTGGGCTGCCCATAGCCCTGGAACAGCCGCAGCACACGATCCATCTCGGCGCCCGACAGCAGCGTCGGCTCGCCGAGCTGGCGCGCGGCGATGTACTGGCGCGCCAGCGTCTCGACCTCGCCGGCGAGCCACAATGCCCGCTTGAGGTTCGGACCGAGACAGATCATGCCGTGGTTGGCGAGGAGGCAGGCGTCGCGCCCGGCCAGCGCCTTCAGCATGTTCCGCGACGGCTTCTCGGTGCCGAAGGTGGCGTAGCTGGCGCAGCGGATGTCGCGCCCGCCAGCGGCCGCGACCATGTAGTGGAAGGCCGGGATGCCCTGCCGCAGACAGGACAGCGCGGTGCAGTGGGTCGCGTGCGTGTGCACCACCGCGCCCGCGTCGTCGCGGCTGCGGTAGATGTCGAGATGCATGCGCCACTCGCTGGACGGCTTGAGGTCGCCGGCGTGGCCGCCATCGAGGTCCATCGGCACGATCATCGCCGGCGTCATGTCGTCATAGTCGACACCCGACGGCGTGATCAGGAACCCCTCGGGCACGCGGGCACTGATATTGCCGGACGTCCCCTGGTTGATTCCGAGCCGGTTCATCGCCCGGCAGGTCTCGACGATCTCCGTGCGCAGCGCGCGATGCTTCAACCGCGCCGCCATTCAGGCGTGCAGCCCGTCGGCCGGCGGCGGAAAGGCATCGCGGAAGGTGAAGGCGCGCGGGCCCGCCCCGTCACGGCGCAGCAGTTCGAGTCGTTCCGCCGCCTCGGCCAAGGTCGGGCGGTGCCCGGCCGGCACCCACCACATCACCGTGTAGGGCTGGTCCATGCGCTCGAACCACGCCTTGCGCTGGCGCAGCACCTGCGCGTGGTCGGAGCGCAGCACGTAGTCCTTCAACGACTCCACGTCGCGCCAGACCGACATGTTGACCAGCACGTCGTCGCCAAAGGGACGGAAGCTGGTGGCATCGCCGGCCTCGTCCTGCAGGCGCCAGACAAAGCCCGGCGCGGCGTCGGCAATGGCGTTGATCTCATCGAGTCGCGCGACGAACGCCGCCATCAGCGGATCATCCACCGGCGCGCGCATCAGCGCGATGTTCAACTGCGCCAGTTCCCAAGCGGCCATCGCGGCTGTTCTCCCGTCACGCGGCATGCCCTCGCCGCCGAGCCAGCGTAGCAGACGAGGTGCATCAAGGCGCGTGCGGGTTACCATGCAACCGTAGAGTTGATCGGTGGATGGTGGGCGCAATGTCAGGCGACGTCGTGATCGAACTGGTTCGTACCGAGGCGCAGGCGGACGACGTGCGCGCCATGGCGTGGGAGTTCGTCGACTGGCTACGCGCACGTTACCCGGAGTTGCTCGGCGCCATCGACGAGTATCTCGTCAACCAGGACTTCCGCGGCATGCTGGACTCCTTGCTTGAGAGCTTCGCGCCGCCGAACGGCGAGTGCCTGCTGGCTCGCCTGGACGGCGCGCCGGTCGGCATCCTGATGCTGAAACCCTTTGAGGGCCGCGCCTGCGAGATGAACCGCATGTTCGTCCGCGAGGCGGGCCGCGGCCGCGGGGTGGCGCGGGCACTGGCATTGAGACTGATCGAACGCGCCCGGGAGCTCGGGTACGAGACCATGGTGCTGAGCGCACTCGACCGCCATCACGAGGCACTTGGGCTGTACCGCTCGCTAGGCTTCCAAGAGGACGCGCGCGCCCCCGACACGGAATCCGGCGCGGATCGGGAAGTTCGGATGCGTCTCGCGCTTTAGCTCCACGACGGTTGCCCCTCGCCGCCGGCTCGGCCCACACTTGGGCCGGACACCAGCTTGCCGGGAGGCCGTGAGATGCCCGACTCCGATACCGCCGCTGCCCGTATCGCCAGCCATCCGCTCGATCCGCTGACGCCCGACGAACTGCGCCGCGCCGCCGCCGCGGTGCGGGCCGCGCATGATCTCGGCGACGGCATGACCTTCGAAACGGTCGTCCTGCGCGAACCGGACAAGGCGGCGCTGGCCGACGGCAGCGCCGGGCGCGAGGCGTTCGTGTGCGCTTTCGACCGCTTCACCGGCGACGTCTACGAGGCGCGCGTAGACATGTCAGACGACAGCGTGACCGACTGGCGTGCGATCCCGGACGTGCGGCCGCGCATCCTGTTCGACGACGTGATGGCCGTCGGCGAGGCCGCGCGTGCCGATCCGCGCTTCGTCGAGGCCCTGAAGAAGCGCGGCATCGACGATCCGTCGATGGTGCAGGTCGATCCGTGGTCGGCCGGCAACTACGGCTTGCCGGACGAGGAAGGCAAGCGCATCTCGCATACCTTCTGCTGGCTGCGCAGCGAGGAGACCGACAACGGCTACGCGCACCCGATCGAGGGGCTGAACGCGGTGGTCGACCTGAACACCTACGAGGTCCTGCGGGTCGACGACTACGGGGCCGCGCCGGTGCCGATGGAAGACCGCAATTACCACAAGAAGTATCGCGAGACCTTCCGCGCCGACGTGAAGCCGCTGGAGGTGGTGCAGCCGGAGGGCGTGTCGTTCAAGGTCGACGGCCACCACATCGGCTGGCAGAAGTGGTCGATCCGCGTCGGCTTCAACGCCCGCGAGGGCCTGACCCTGCATGCGATCAGCTACGACGGCCGGCCGGTGCTGCACCGCGCGGCGCTGTCGGAGATGGTGGTGCCCTACGGTCATCCCGGCGGCGGGCACTACCGCAAGAACGCCTTCGATGTCGGCGAGTACGGGCTCGGCGTTTTGACCAACTCGCTGACGCTGGGCTGCGACTGCCTTGGCGCGATCCACTATTTCGACGGCTGGCTGACCGACAGCGCCGGCGAGCCCTACTGCATCGAGAATGCGATCTGCCTGCACGAGGAAGACTACGGCATCCTGTGGAAGCACACCGACCTGATGACCGGCGAGGTCGACGTGCGCCGCTCGGCTGCGCGCGTGGACACGCGCAGCTACTTCGAG
>CAZVLI010000001.1:0-28336 GCA_964627965.1 uncultured Rhodospirillales bacterium | reverse complement strand
CATTCACCCCCAGGACGTCGCGTTCGCCATGGAAGCGCTGCAAAAGGGCATCGAGAAGCCAGGCAGCAGCGTCGACCTGCAGCTGCGTGCCCGGCACGCCGATGGCGGCTGGCGCACCATGGCCGTGAACGGCCGATCGCTACTGGACCAGCCCGGCATCGACGGCATCCTGATCACCGCCCGCGACGACAGCGAACGTCAGCGTGCGCTGGCCGAAGTTCGCGAAGCGCAGGCGAACCTGAGCGACGCGATCGAGAGCATCTCCAGCGACCTTCTGCTGTTCGATGGCGACGGCAAGCTGCTCGTCTACAACACCAACTACCTCGAACATCAGCCGCTGATCGCCGATCAGGTGGAGGTCGGCGTCACCTACGAGCACCTGATCCGGGTCGGCTTCGAGCGCGGCGCGACCAAGGCGCTGCCGGGCCAGAATGTCGAGACGATGATCGCCCAGCGCATTGCCGACTACCGCAATCCCACCGGCCGCAGCGAGATTCGGCAGCTTGCCGACGGCCGCCTGATGCGTGTGAAGCTACGCCGGTCACGCGGCGGCGGCGTGATCTCGGTCGGCGATGACGTCACCGCGGAGACGCTGGCCGAGCAGCGGCTTCGCGAGGCGCAGCGCATGGAAGCCATCGGCAAGCTCACCGGTGGCATGGCGCACGACTTCAACAATTACCTTGGCATCATCATCGGCAATCTCGACCTCCTGAGCAGCGGCACCACCGAACCCAATGCCGCCGAGCGCCTGATCGCCGGCGCGATGGGTGCCAGCGAACGCGCCGCCGACCTGATCCGCAGCCTGCTTGCCTTCTCGCGGCGCCAGCCGCTCGATCCGCGGGTCCTGAACCCGAACGATCGTATCGAGAACGTCGCCAAGCTGTTGAGACGGACCATCGGCGAGGACATCAAGATCACCCTCGATCTCGCCGATGACCTGTGGCCGACGACCGCCGACGGCGCGCAACTCGAAAGCTGCGTCCTCAACCTGGCGAACAACGCCCGCGACGCCATGCCCGACGGCGGCCTGCTGCGGATCTCGACCTGCAACCGGACCCTGGACGCCACGACGCTGGACGCTGACGACGCCCTGGCCCCCGGCGACTACGTCGTGATGGAGTTCAGCGACAACGGCGCCGGCATGACCGCGGAAACCAAGGCGCGGGCCTTCGATCCGTTCTTCACCACCAAGGAGATGGGCAACGGCACCGGCCTTGGGCTCTCGATGGTCTACGGCTTCGTGAAGCAGTCGGGCGGCGATATCCGGCTCTACAGCGAACCCGGCCACGGCACCTCCGTGCGCATCTACCTGCCGCGCACACGACAACCCTCTGACGCCGCCACCGAGCAACGCCCCTCCAATGCGCTGCCGCGCGGCAGCGAATCGATCCTGGTCGTGGAGGACAACGAGGAACTGCGTGCGACCGTCCTGGCTCAGCTGACGCCGCTCGGCTATCGCCTCTTCGAAGCGACGGACGGCGACGCCGCCCTGGCGATGCTCGAAAGCGGCAGCGAAACCATCGACCTGCTGTTCACCGACGTGGTGATGCCGGGCCAGATCAACGGGCGCGAACTGGCTCGCGTCGTCCGCGAGCGCTGGCCGTCTATCCGCGTCCTGCTGACCTCCGGCTTCCCGGGCGACATGGTCGCGGACGAGAACGCGGAGACCGAGTTGCTGCCGATCCTCAGCAAGCCATACCACCGCCGTGACCTCGCCGAGGCGATCCGCACGCTTCTGGATACCGGGGAACTGCCGACCGCCGCGACCTGCTAGGCGGCGGCGACCGCAAGTTCCGCTGCGGTGCGAGCGTTGTTCACCAGCAAGGCCGTGTTCGCCAGCAGGCTTCGCCCGCCAGTCAGCGCCGCGACCCGTCCGAGAACGAACGGTGTGACGGCAGCGCCGACCACGCCCTGAGCAACGGCCTCCGCCGTCGCCTCCGCAACGGCACGGTCCACCTCCGCCGTCGCCAGCTCTGCCGCTTCGGGCACCGGCAGCGTGAAGAGGATTCCGTTGCCGACGCCGAGGTCGCGCCATGTGCGTAGAACGCGTGCCGCGCTGTCGATGTCATCCGCGCGGGCCGGAACCGGCAAGCCGCTGGAACGCACGTAGAAGGCCGGCAACTCGTCGGTGCCCAGCCCGACGACGGGGACGCCTTGCGTCTCCAGCACCTCCAGCGTCGCCGGCAGGTCGAGGATCGCCTTGGCCCCGGCGCAAACCACCGCGACCGGCGTTCGGGCCAGCTCCGTCAAGTCGGCGGAAACGTCGAACGGCGCACCGCGATGCACGCCGCCGATGCCGCCGGTGGCGAAGATGTCGATGCCGGCCCGCTGGGCCAGAACCATCGTGCCGGAAACCGTCGTCGCGGCATCGCGCGACAGCCCAATGACCACCGGGAGGTCGCGGCGGCTGGCCTTGGCGACATCGTCACCGCTGGCGAGCCGTGCGACCTGCGCCTCGGTCAGGCCGACCGTGGCGCGACCGCCAAGTATGGCGATGGTCGCCGGCACCGCGCCAGCGTCGCGCACCGCCGCCTCCATCGCCAGCGCCGTCTCCACGTTCGTCGGGTGGGGCAAACCGTGCGCGATCACGGTCGACTCCAGCGCGACGACGGGCCGCCTCTCCGCCAGCGCCGAGGCGACCTCCTCGGCGACGTCGAACTCGATCACGCGGCCTCCTCGCGGAGGATGGACGGCGAAAGTCGCGCGCACGGCCCCTGGACCGCGACGGTCAGCGCCGCCGCGCGCACGCCGAAGGCACACGCGCGGGCCAGTTCATGCCCGCTCTGGAGCCCGAAGAGCGTCCCGGCGGCAAGCGCGTCGCCCGCGCCGGTCTCGTCCAGACAGGTCACGGCCGGGGCCGGCAAGGCACCACTGGCCGCCGCCGTGGCCCAGCCGACACCGCCGGCACCATCGCTCACGACCACGGCCTCCGCACGCCCGCGCAACCGCTCGGCCAAAGCGACGGCGTCGCCGGAAGCGTCTGCCAGCAGCGTCGCCTCGTCGCGATTGCACAGCAGCAAGTCGACAGGCGCCGGCAACCTCGGCGCCTTGGCCAGCGAAACCGCGTCGACCGCCAGCCGCGCCGCGCGTTCGCGCAACCAGGCCAGACTGTCGGCGGAAAGATTGGCGTCAGCGAACACCCAGTCGGCCCCGTCGACATGCCGCGCCTTGCCGGCGAGCCAGTCCGGCGTCATCCGCTCGTGGATCGCCATCGCCGCCACGCCAAGTGCAAGCTTGCCATCGGGCTCGACAACCGCGCTGTAGCGGCCGGTATCGCAGTCCGGCAGGACGTCGACTTGCATGATCACGCCGGTGCCGGACGTGCCTTCCACGATGTCATGACCTTCCCGGTCATCGCCGACGACACCGGCCAGCGTCGTCGGCACCCCGAGCCGGGCCAGATTCTCCGCCACGTTGCGGGCCACGCCGCCCGGCGACACGCGCCGCGTCGCCGGGTTCGAGGTTCCCGCCCGCGCCGGCGCCGCCAGCGTCAGGATCTCGTCGACGTTGATGGCGCCGATGCACAGGACGGTCATACGCAGTGTCCGCGCCCGCCGCCGAACCGACGGCGGGCGCGCTCGCTCAGTTGGCCCAGGAGATCGCGGCCAGGTCGTTCAGGAAGTAGGGCGAGTTCTTCCAGTAGCCCTGCAGTCCCTTCGCCGCCACGGTAGTCTTGCCGAGCTGGAACAGGAAGCCGTTGACCGCGTCGTCGGCCAGCTTCTTCTGCGCCATCTTCAGGTACTTGGAGCGCTCGGCAGGATCCAGCGAGCCGTCCGCCTTGTTCATGATGTCGCGGAACTCGGCGCTGTCGTACTGGAAGTAGTAGTCCGGGTTGGCGTAGATGCCGATGTCCATCGGCTCCACGTGGCTGACGATCGACAGGTCGTAGTTCTTCTGCTTGTAGACCACGTCCAACCACTGCGCCCACTCGACATTCTCGATCTTGATCTTCAGACCGACCTTCTCGAGCTGCTGCGCCAGGATCTGGCCGCCGTTGCGGGCATAGCCGACCGGCGGCAGCCGCAGCACCAGTTCGGCGCCCGTCGCGCCGGCCTCGGCCAGCAACGCCTTGGCCTTCTCTGGGTCGTACGGATAGGTGCCGGTGAGGTCGACATAGTCCGGGTTATGCGGCGCGAAGTGGCTGCCGATCGGCGTGCCGATGCCGAACATGGCGCCGTCGATGATCTCCTGCCGGTCGATGGCGTGCGCGATCGCCTGCCGCACCTTCAGGTTATCCAGCGGCGCCTTCTTGTTGTTGATGCCGAGGATGGTCTCACCCTCGGTCGTGCCCGAGGTGATCACCAGGGCCGGGTTGTCCTTGAACGGGCCCAGGGCCTCCGGGGCGCGGAAGAACGGGATGTAGTCCAGATCGCCGGCAACCAGCGCGGCCACCTGCGCCGCGGCGTCGTTGATGAACTTGTAGGTGACCTTGGTCAGCTTCACGTTGGCGGCGTCGCGGTAGTCGGCGTTCTTCTCCAGCACCACGCTGTCGCCCTTGGTCCACTTCACGAACTTGAACGGACCGGTACCGACCGGGTTGGTGGCGTTGGTCCCGGCCGACTCCGGCGCCAGGATCACCGAGTTGGCCTCGCCCATGTTGAACAGGAAAGTCGGCCGCGGCTCCTTCAGCGTGATCACCACGGTGGTCGCGTCGGGCGTCTCGATCGACGCCATGTTGGTGAAGTACTTCTTGCGCTTGTTGGCGCTGTCCTCCGCCGCGTTGCGCTCGAAGGTGAACTTCACATCGCCGCTGTCGAGCGCCGTGCCGTCGTGGAACGTCACGCCCCCGTGCAGCTTGAACGTGTAGGTCTTACCGTCGTCGGCGAGCGTCCAGCTCTTGGCCAGGCCCGGGCTGACCGTGGCGTCCTCGTTGATCTTGGTCAGCGTCTCGAAGACGTTGTAGAGCACGATCTGGCCGATCGCCGCCTCCGCGCGCGTGGTCGGGTCCAGGCCAGCCGGCTCCAGTGTCATCGCCAGGGTGAGCGTGTCCTTGGCCATCGCCGTGGCCGGCAGGGCCACCGCCGCGGCGGCCAGCGTCATCACGAAGCGTTTCATGCGTCCTGCTCCTCAAGTGCCGGCGTTATCGCCGCCGTGAAGGGTTCGGTAGCTGGGAATGTCGCCTGAATCGGTGGCCGCGTAAACGCCCCGTGCCACCGCTCGGGCCAGCACATCGGCGGCGATCGCACCGACGCGCGACACGGCCCAGGGGCTCAACTCGCCGCCGCCAAGGTCGCCCGTGCTCACAACGAAGACGGTGTCGCCATCGAACGGCGTGTGCACGGGGCGGATCGCCCGCGCCAGGCCGTCCTGCGCCATGATCGCGACGCGTTGCGCATCCGCCTTCGACATCGCCTGGTTGGTCGCGACGCAGCACACCGTGGTGTGGGCGATGACGCGGGAATCCTGCATCGGCTCGGCCACGTCGGTGAGGTACCCGGGCGGCGGCTGGCGGCCGCCGAACTCGCCCTCGCGCTCCAGCGGCCAGGCCCAGAAGGCATCGGTGCCCGTGACCAGGACCGAGCCAACGCAGTTCACCACCGCCAGGGCCCCCACCTGCAACTCGCCCTCGATCAGGGACGCGCTGCCGATGCCGCCTTTCAAAGCGCCGGCGCGGGCACCGAAACCGCCACCGACCGTCCCGAGCTCGAAGTCCGCCGTCGCATTGCCGCAGGCCTCGTAGCCGAGCGCGCGATAGTCGACGCGATGGGTCGGCGACCGCCCGACAAGGTCGAAGATGATCGCGCCCGGGACGATCGGCACGTGCCAGCCGGCCACCTCCAGCCCCCTGTCATGCACCGCGAGCCATTCCATCGCGCCGTCGGCCGCCGCGAGGCCAAACGCGGACCCGCCGGACAGGCAGATCGCGTCGACACGATCGACCCGGCAGGTCGGCGACAGCAGTTCGGTCTCTCGTGTCCCCGGCGCGCCGCCGCGCACATCCCCGGCCGCCAGCCACGCCCCTTCGGCCGGACGCAGCACGGTCGTGCCGGTGCGGTTCGCCGGATCGCTGGCATGGCCGACCAGGACGCCGTCGACATCGGTGATCAGGTTGCGCGGTCCCGGCCGCGACATGGCTATTCCTCCGCCTCGCCCGTCTCCGCCCCGACGACGTCGCCAGCCTTCAGGCCGAACATCGCCGCGGCACTGCCTCGATTGACCGCGATCTCGGCCAAACCGTTGGCATTCTCATACCAGAAGCCAGCCCCCGGCGCCGCGTCGGCGAAGGTGCGAAGGCGGGGCAAGGTCCGTCCGCCGACAGCCAGCGACCTGACCGTCGCGGCACGCAGACCCGTCATGACGTTACCGTAACGATCGACGTAGACGGCGCGGGGCAGCTCGTTCGGCCAGCCGTCCGGCCGAAGCGAACGGTCCAGCGGCCGACAGTCCGGTGTCTTGCCTTGCGCCAGCCCGGCCGCCACAGGCGCGAACAGGTCGCGGCCGTGGAAGCTCGCCGACAGGCGCTCGGGGCGCCAAGTGATCTCGTGGGCGGCGGCCTTTGCCGCGCGCGCTTCGACGACGCCGAGCAGGCCGTTGTCGGGACCGACAAACCAGCGCCCGTCCGCCTCAAGCACGACGGGCAGGCGCGCCGAACCGACCCCTGGATCGACGACGCAGCAGAACGCCGTCCCGGCCGGATACTCGTCGACATACGCGGCCAGGAGATAGGCAGCGAGCTGCGGCTCGAAGGCCGGGGCGTCGGCAAACAGGTCGATGACCGGCACATCCGGCGCCAACCGGGCACAGACGGCCTGCATCTGGGCCACGTAAGGCCCGTCGCGGCCGAAATCGGTGAACAGGACGATCACGGGCTGTGGTGTTCGTGCCAGTGCCGCGCGATGTCGACGCGCCGCGTCACCCACACGTCGTCATGCGCCAGTACATGGTCCAGGAACCGGGCAACGCCGGCCGACCGTGCCGGCTGGCCGACGATGCGCAGGTGCAGGCCGACTGACATCATCTTCGGGCTGCCGGCGCGCCCTTCCGCCAGCAGCACGTCGAAGGCGTCGCGCAGGTAGGCGAAGAAGTCGTCGCCGTGCGCCACCGAACCGCGCATGAACTTGGTGTCGTTGTTGGTGAGCGTGTACGGCACGATCAGGTGCGGCTTGCCGGCAACTTCGCGCCAGTACGGCAAGTCGTCGTTGTAGGCGTCCGAGTCGTAGAGAAATCCGCCCGCCTCGACCAACAGCCGGCGGGTGTGCACGCTCGGCCCGTAGCGGCAGTACCAGCCATAGGGCCGCTCGCCCACGGATTTCGCGATCGCCGGCACGGTCCGGGCGATACGGGCACGCTCCTGCGCCTCGGTGAGAAGCGGATGCTTCTCCCAGCGCCAGCCGTGCGCGCAGACGTCCCAGCCGAGCCGGCGGATCTCTTCCGCCGCGGCCGGATTGCGCTGTAGCGCCAGCGCGCAGCCGAAGATCGTCGCGGGCAGGCCGCGCTCGTCGAACAGCCGCGCCAGGCGCCAGAAGCCGGCCCGGCTGCCATACTCGAACATCGACTCCGCGCCGAGGTCGCGCCCCGGCACCGGGCCGCCACCCTCGGTCAAACCGATCTCGGACTCCGCGTCGCCGTCGGGGATCGAGGGTTCCGAGCCCTCTTCGTAGTTCAGCACGAAATTCACGGCGAGCTTGGCGCCGTTCGGCCAATTCGGGTACGGCGGCCGGCCGCCGTACCCGACGAAGTCGCGCGCAAGATGCGGGTTGCCCGCCACCGGCTAGAGCCCGTCGACGCCGGCCTGGGCGCAGTCCTCGTCCTGCTGGCCGGTGCCGCCGCCGACGCCGACCGCGCCCAGCAACTCGCCGTCACGCCAGATCGGCACGGCGCCCTGGCCCAGGAACATGTGGTCGCCCTCGGCGGCGACGATGCCACGGAAGGTCGGATGTTCGGCGCGCTCGGTGAACATGCCGCTGGGACGCCCGAACGCGGCCGACGTGACGGCCTTGCCCTGGCTGCCATAGGCGCCGGCCCACATCGCGCCGTCCATTCGCGCGAAGGCGATCGGCCGCCCGCCGACGTCGCACACCGACACGTTGATCTTGATATCGAGCTCTTCGGCCTTGGCGATCGCGCCAGCGATCACCTTGTTCGCTTCGGCCAGCGTCAGCGGCATGACGATCCTCCCTGTCGCGGCCCAGGCGGCCGCCAGGAGGACATGATAGCGGAAGTGCTAGTGCCGTCGCTGCGGATCGGGCCCGGTGTAGCAATCCACGCGGGCGAGGTTGCGATAACAGTAGAGCGGCGCGGCGGGCGCGGCCGGCGTCGCCGCCGCTTCCGGCTGCCAAAGCCCGGTAAGCTGCACCGCATCCGCGGCACAGCCGCCGAGCAGTAGCGCGAGGCAGATGGGCGCTACGGCGCGCTTTATCCGGCGCGGGAGAGAGTCACCCTGCAGCATCGTCCAGCACCCTTTCCGCCGGAAGGCTCACCGTGGCGACCGTGCCGGACCCGGGTTCGCTGGTCAGGCTCAGCGTGCCGCCGTGCAACTCGGCCAGGGACCGCACCAATGGCAGTCCGAGCCCCGTACCCTGGTGCTGACGCGCCAGCGAGCTGTCGACCTGTCCGAACGGCGACAGCGCGACCTCGATCTCCGCCGGCGTCATGCCGATGCCGGTATCGGCGACCACTATCGCCAAGCCGCCATGCGCGGTGCGCTCCATCCGCACGGCGATCTCGCCATCCGGTGGCGTGAACTTCACCGCGTTCGAAAGCAGGTTGATCAGGATCTGCTTCAGAATTCGCTCGTCCGCGAACACCGGTGGCAAGGAGCGCGGCAAATCCGCGACGAGGGTGACGTCACCGGTCCGGGCCCGCTCCTGAACCAGGCTCAAGCTGGTCTCGGCCAGCTCCGGCAGCGACACCTCGGTTTCGTAGAGTTCCTGCTTGCCGGCCTCCAGCTTCGACAGGTCCAGCAAGTCGTTGATGATCTGCAGCAGATGCCGGCCGCTATTCTGGATGTCGCTGACGTAGTCGACGTAGCGCTCGTTGCCGAGCGGACCGAAGAGTTGCTCGCTCAACACCTCCGCGAAACCGATGATGGCGTTCAGCGGCGTGCGCAATTCGTGGCTCATGTTGGCCAGGAATTCGCTCTTCGCCCGGTTGGCGAAGACCGCCTCCTCCTTGCTGCGGCGCAGCTCGTCCTCGAAGCGGAGTTGCTCGGTCACGTCGCGGCCGACGGTGAGCAAAAGGTCGCGATCGCCGATGCGGATCGGCTCGCACGTCATCGCCAGGTCGAGGTGCTCGCCATCACGCGTACGCACCCGCGCCACGACCTCGTGCGACACACCGTCCTCGTTGATGCCGGTGAGCAGCCGCTGGTTCGTGTTCGAGTCCAGGAACAACCCGATCTCGCGCTCGAGCCGGCCGATCGCCACGTCGCGCTCGTAGCCGAGATGACGCACGAACGCGCGGTTCACGTCGACGATGCGGCCATCGTCCATCCGGCTCAGCGTCATCAGGTCCGGACAGGCCTGGAACACCGCGCCGAACAGCTTCTCCGACCGCCGCAGCGCCGCTTCGGTCTGCTTACGCTCGGTGACGTCGATAAGCCAGGCCATCGACGCCGGCTGGCCGCGCCAGGAAATCTGGTTGACCGCGCTCTCGACCCAGATCACCGAGCCGTCGGCGCGAACCATGCGGAACTCGTAGCTCTCCGGCGGATGATGGCCGGCGGCGCGCTCCTCTGCCCGGGTGCGCACCATCGCGCGATCGTCGGGATGGACGTGATTGATCCTGCCGCCCGTCGCCAGCAGCGCATCGTGCGACGGGTAGCCGAGCATCGCCGCAAGCGCGCCGTTGGTGTAGACGGCCTTGTCGCCAACCATCACCGTGACGGCCTGGCGCGCGCCCTCGATCATCTCGCGGATCTGCGCCTCGCGACGCTGAGCCGCGGCAACGTCATCCAGCCGGACCGAGACCTGAACTGCATCGTCCGGGCCGCGGGACAATGTAATGGCGGTCGCAACCCAGTCGCCGGCCCCGCTTCGCAGGCGCACACCGAGTTGCGCCGCCTCCCCGGTCTCGGCGCACCAAGCCACCGCGTGTTCCAGGAACGCACGATGACACGGCTCCGCCAGTCCGAAGATCATGCCGATGTCGGCATCGCCGTCGCGCGCCAGCATCCGCGATGCCGCCTCGTCGACCAGAACGGTCGCGCGGCGCGGCGCGGTGTCGGCGACAATGGGCTGCGATAGCTGGTTCATGGGCACAACTCGCGAGCGGCCCGGTGAATCTGCCGGGCATCGCTGCACCAACGTGCCACGCATTAGTTAATCGTAGGTGTGCAACCGCGTATTACGTTACTGCGGCAGGTCGATGCGGAAGGCGCTGCCGTGCGCGCCGGTCCGGATCAGGCTGACGTCGCCGCCGTGCGCGCGGGCCAGCTCGCGCGCGATCGCCAGACCGAGCCCGGTACCGCCGGCCCGCGCCGATCCCTGAAAAGGCTCGAACAGACGCGCGCGAGCCTTGTCCGGCAGACCGGGGCCGGTATCGCGGACCTCGATCTTCGCCGCCCCATTGTCGCGTTGCGCCCGGACGGTGAGCTCGCCACCCTCGGTCATCGCCTGCACGGCGTTGCGGCACAGATTCAACAGCACGCGGTAGATCTGCTCGCGGTCGGCCTCGATCTCGAAATCCTCGGCCACGTCGTCGGCCCAGGCGATCGAACCATCCGTCGGCAGCCCCACGGACAGGCGAACATCCTCGACCAGCTCGCGCAGGCGGAAGCGTCGGCGTTGCGGCGCCGGTTCCTCGGCTTTCCCGTAGGCCAGGGTCTGCGTGCACAGGTCGATGGCGCGGTCGATGCTGGCCAGCAGGGTCGGCGTGACGCGGCGCACCTCCGGATCGGCGCTCGACCCCAGACGCTCGGAGACGAGCTGCGCGGTCGCCAGGATGTTGCGCAGGTCGTGGTTCACCTTGCTCATCGCGGCACCCAGCGCCGCCAGCCGGGTCTTCTGTCGCAGCGCGCCGCGCAGGTCCTCCTGCATCGCCGCCAGTTCGGCCTCCGCCAGGCCGAGTTCGTCGGCACGGGCACTCGGCTGGATCACGCTGGCGTCGGCTTCCGGTGCCTTGCGGAAGGTGACCATGGCGCCGGTGATGCGCCGCATCGGCCGCACCAGGAGCGCCTGCAGCGACAGATAGACCAGCCCGGCGGTGATCAGCGAGATCACGATCGACAGGCTGAGGATATTGATCGAGTAGTCGACCATGGCCCGGCGCAGCGGGCCCTCCTCCATCACCAGCTCGATCGACTCGTCCGGCCGCCCCGCGACCGGGCCAATCACGCGGATCATCCGCTCCGGCCCGGTGAGCGTCCCGAAGGCGTCGACGATCATATCGGTCGCCATCATGCCGCGCAGCTCGAAATTCGCGTCGACCTTGGGCGGCATGTCACCCTGCAACAGCATCAGCCGCCGGTCCTGCAGCTTCAGCACCACGGCATGCACACCGGCGCTGTCGAGCAGTTCCGCCTTCAACGCCTCGTCGACCATGTAGTCGGGCGCCGCCTTGAGCGCCAGCGAGGCCAGGTGCGCGGAAGAGATCTTCTCCTCAAGGTAGGTCATGCGGAAGCGCGCGATAGAGGGCACGTAGATCGCCACTTCGCTCAGCATCACGAACACGATGGTCAGCACCAGCAGGCGTGCCGACAGGCCGGTCAGCGCGGTCGGCAGTGACCGACGGCGATCGTCCCGCGCCGACGCCTCGGCGTGCGATGTCTCGATGTGTTGCACCACGGCGGGCGCATTGTGCCAGGAAAGGGCGCTGGATTCAGCCGAATCTGGCCAGGAAGGCGACGACCTTGCGGGTCCGCGCGGAAAACAGGCCAGGCACGAAATAGCTCCCGGCAGCCCGTTTTCCGGCCTCCGAGCGTGTCGGGTAGGGCGCGATGGCGCCGGCCATCTTGGAGATCTTCAGGCCCGCCGAAATCGCCAGTATCCAGGGCTGCAGCAAATCGCCGGCGCCAGTGCCGACGATGGTGCAGCCCAGCACCTTGCCGCTCGGCGTGGTGATCGCCTTGACGAAGCCGTCGGTGTCGCGCTCCGCGATCGCCCGGTCGTTCTCCGCGAACGGCCAGCGCAGCACCCGTATGTCGCCCGCCTCGTTGCGCGCCTGCATCTCGGTCATGCCGACATGCGCCAGTTCCGGGTCGGTGTAGGTCACCCAGGGCAGCGCCTTGTAGTTCACCGTCGCCGGCAACCGGAACAGCGCCCGGCGGATCACGATGCCGGCGTGATAGCCGGCGACGTGGGTGAATTGCGGCCCGCCGGCGACATCGCCAACGGCGAAGATCTTCTTGTTCGAGGTGCGCAGACCGCTGTCGACCACGATGCCGGCGCGGTTCGTCTCCACCCCCGCCGCATCCAGGCCCAGCCCGTCCAGGTTGGGACGCCGGCCAACCGCCATCAGCAGGTGCGTGCCGGCGATCTCGCGGGCACCGCCGGAGTCCTCCACCGTCACGCGAATATCGCCCGCGGTCCCGGCGACGCCGGTGACTTTCGTGTAGGGCAGGATGTCGATGCCCTCGCCACGCAGCCGGT
Source organism: uncultured Rhodospirillales bacterium (assembly GCA_964627965.1). Taxonomy (GTDB): domain Bacteria; phylum Pseudomonadota; class Alphaproteobacteria; genus JAVKFY01. The sequence continues at coordinate 15,809 of CAZVLI010000001.1, read as the reverse complement.
TGATCACCACCGCGGCCGCTTCCGGATCGTCCTTCGGCAGCGGCGTCGCCATTTCCACGACCGTGACCTGCGCGCCCAGCCGGCGGTGCGCCTGCGCCAGCTCCATGCCAATCGGCCCGCCGCCGACCACGATCAGGTGTCCCGGACATTCGGTGAGATCAAAGATCGTCTCGTTGATCAGGTACGGCACCCGGTCGAGTCCCGGCAGCGGCGGCACGAACGCCGTCGAGCCGGTGGCGATGACGAAGCGCCGCGCAGTGATGGTGTCCTCGCCGGCCTCGACCCGATCCGGCCCGACGAAGCGGCCGGCGGCCTGGATCACCTGCACGCCCAGCCCCTCGTAGCGGGCGACCGAGTCGACCGGCTCGATGGCGGCGATCACGCCCTGCACGTGACGCTGCACGGCGGCGAAGTCGACGCCCGGTGCGCTGGCGGTCAGCCCGAACCTGGCATCGCCTTCCCAGCGATGTGCGGCCTTGGCGGCCGCCAGTAGGGCCTTCGACGGCACGCAGCCATAGTTCAGGCAGTCGCCGCCCATCCTGTGCTTTTCGATCAGCACGACCTTCTGGCCGAGCTGGCTGGCGCCGGCGGCGACCGACAGGCCGCCGGAACCGGCGCCGATAACACAGATGTCGACGTTCAGGTCGGCCATGTCGTCCCTTTCACGCCACCGCGCGGCGGCGCTTCCACCACTTGTACACGACCGGCAGCATGGCCAGGGCCGCCAGCCCGCACAAGGCGAGCACGATGTCGACGGTCACGATGTTGGCCAGCGACAGGTCCTCGCCGCTGTCCAGCACGCTGCCGAGCCCGGTGCCGACCTGGCAGTAGACCAGGCTGCCCGGGTTGATGCCGATGAAGGTGGCGACAACGTAGGTGCGCAAGCTGACACCCAGGAAGGCCGGCACCAGGTTGACCACGAAGAACGGGAAGATCGGCACCAGCCGCAGCACCAGAAGGTAGGAGAAAGCGTTCTCGCGGAAGCCCGCCTCCATCCGCTGCAGCGCCGCGCCGGCCTTGGCCCGCAGCGGGTCGCCCAGCGCCGTCTTCGCCGCCAGGAACAGGACGGTGGCGCCGATGGTCGCACCGGTCACGGTGTAGAAGCCGCCGAGGATGGTGCCGAACAGGAAGCCGCCGACGATAGAGATTAGCGAGGCGATCGGCAGCGAGAAGGCTGTGACCACGGCATAGAGCGCGATGTAGATCAGCCCGGCCAGCAGCGCCTGTTCGGCGACGTAGCCGACAAGCGCCTCGCGATGCTCGCGCAGTGCGTCGAGACTGACATAGTCGGCGGCGCCACTGAATTTGAAGACCGCGAAGCCGGCGACCAGCAGCGCCAGCGGCCAGAGCCGGCGCCAGTTGAAGCCGGCCTTGGCCGGGCTCGACGGCTCCTGCGCCATCGCCTAGCGCCCGCCGCCCGGCACGTCGTTCAACGCCCAGTCGTAGCGGTAGTCGGCGATGTCGCTCACGCCATCCAGCTTCGCCGCCAGCGCCGGTTCCGCATACTGCTTCAGATGAGCGATGACGCCGGCCTCCGAGCCCCCGAAGTCGACCTGATACCAGTCGTAGATCTTCGAAGCGACAAGTCCGCTGCCGGTGACCTCGGCGGCGCGCGGATGGTTCACGTAGTCTCGCGCCGCCGCATCGAGCTGCGCGTCCAGCTTGTCGGCCTCGTAGGCTTCCGCGGCCAGGTTCGGGCAGCCGATGGAGGCGCAGTTCACCGCATAGTGGATGCGCGGGTCGCGCCAGATCGGCCGCAGGACACGATGCTCGATGTCGTCCAGCGACATCTTCTGATCCGCGACGGTAACCACGGTCCGGCCCCACGGGCTGGACAGGAAGCCGCCGGTATCCTTGATCGAGTCGACCGGGTAGTGGGTCATGATCAACTGTACCGTGAGCGCATTGTACAGGTTGATCCAGAACGCCATCTGCTGCGGCCGGTCGAGCGCATCGACGTCGCTGGCCGCCAGGTCAGCGATGTAGCCGTCCAGCTCGATCATGTCCGGCACCGTGATCGCGCCGTAGTCGACGCGGTTCACCCCATCCACCGGCCGCAGGTACTTCGTCAGAAACGCATTCAAGCGGCCGTGGTCGATGCTGGCGGTGCTGCCGGGCGTATGTTTTTCCCACCGCGGCCACAGATCGGCGCTCGGCGCAGCCACGGCCGGCGCGGCGAGGATCAGCAAGGCAAGGACGAGCCCCAGTGGGCGTAACAACATGGCGACGGCCTCAGATGGCGCCCGAGCGGCGCGATGACTTACGTAAACCGCGTCGCCGGGGCGCGAAAGCGGCTCTGACGGGTTTGTGATGCCGCCGACGCCCTGTCGTCGGCGGTGCGTTGACTTGAACCGTCCGCAGCGCTTATACAGCGGCCCGGCCCGGGGATCAGCCTTTCGGGCCGCCCACAACTTCGCGACGGAGCAGCTCCGGTGAAACGGACCTATCAGCCCAGCAAGCTGGTGCGCAAGCGGCGCCACGGTTTTCGCAGCCGCATGGCCACGGTCGGCGGGCGGCGGGTGCTGCGCGACCGGCGCGCCAAGGGGCGCAAGCGCCTGTCGGCATAACCATGGGAGCGGCCCTGGGGCGGCTGAAACGCCGGCCCGAGTTCCTCAGCGTGGCCGCGGCGGGACGCAAATGGGCGACACCCGGCATGATCGTGCAGCACCGCCGACGTCGGCCGGAGTCGGCCGTGCCGGCGGATTCGGTGCGCTATGGCCTGACCGCGTCCAAGCGGGTCGGCAACGCGGTCGCGCGCAATCGTGCCCGGCGCCGGCTGCGCGCCCTGGCGACCGATGTGTTGCCCCAGCACGGCCAGCCCGGCTTCGACTACGTGCTGATCGCGCGGTCCGCCACGGTGGCGCGATCCCACGCCGACCTGCGTCGGGACCTCGATCAGGCGCTTTCCAAGCTGGCGCGGCGGAAATGAGCCGATGAACTTGCTCGCCCGCGCTCTTTGGTGGCTGATCCGCGGCTACCAGCTTACATTTTCCGCGCTCTGGCCCGGCGTCTGCCGGTTCGAGCCGAGTTGTTCGCACTACGCCCAGCAGGCCCTGGTCGAGCATGGCGCCGTTCGCGGCGCCGGTTTGGCACTGCGGCGCATCCTGCGCTGTCATCCCTGGGGCGGCTGTGGCCATGACCCGGTACCGCCGGCACGATCGGCGGCGATGAGGATGGACGCCTGATGTCCGACCAGAAGAACCTGATCGCCGCCATCGCGGTGTCGCTCGCCATCCTGTTCGGTTTCCAGTTCCTGGGACCGCAGCTGTTCCCGCAGTATTTCCCCGATCCGGAACCGGTACAGACCGCGGAGACGACCGGCACCGACGTCGGCACCCCGACGCCCGGCGCGACGCCGACGCCCGGCGCAGCTACCGGAGCCGCCCCCGCCGGTGGCACCACGATGATCCCCGGCGTGCCGCAGGACGCGGAGAAGCTGCGCGAGGCGGCCGTGGCCGGCGGCCGCGTGACGATCGACAGCCCGCGCGTGGTCGGCTCCATCGCGCTGACCGGCGGCCATGTCGACGACCTGACGCTGACCGACTACGAGCTGACCCTCGATCCGGACAGTCCGAAGATTCACCTGCTGTCGCCCGTCGGCTCGCCGGCGCCGTATTACGCCACGTTCGGCTGGAGCACCGACGGCAGCCAGGACATCGCCGTGCCGACGCCGCAGACCGTCTGGCAAGCGTCGGGCGACACCCTGGCGCCGGACCAGCCGGTGACGCTGACCTGGGACAACGGCGCCGGACTGGTGTTCGAGCGCAAGTTCGAGCTCGACCGCGACTACATGATCACCGTTACCCAGACGGTGCGGAACAACGGCGCCGCGGCGGTCGGCCTGCACGCCTACGGCCTGATCCGGCGCATCGACACGCCGCAGACCACGGGCTTCTATATCCTGCACGAAGGCCCGATCGGCGTGCTCAACGAGACGCTGACCGAGATCGACTACGACGATCTGCAGGAAGAAGGCACGATCGAGACCAAGACCGGCAAGGGCTGGATCGGCATCACCGACAAGTACTGGCTGGCCGCGCTCGCGCCCGGCGACGATGGCTTCACCGCCACCTTCCGACACTGGCGCGAAGCCAACCGCGACCGCTACCAGGTCGACGTCCTGCACGGCGTCGGCGAAGTCGCCCCGGGAGCCACGGCCAGCGCCACGACGCGCCTGTTCGCCGGCGCCAAGGAAGTCGAGCTCCTTGACGGCTACGAGAAGGACTTCGGCATCCCGCTGTTCGACCGCGCCGTCGACTTCGGCTGGTTCTACTTCCTGACCAAGCCGTTCTTCTTCGTGCTCAATTTCTTCTTCGACCTGCTCGGCAACTTCGGCCTGGCCATCATGGCGGTCACGGTCTGCGTGAAGCTGATCTTCTTCCCGCTCGCCAACAAGTCCTACAAGGCGATGAGTAAGATGAAGGCGCTGCAGCCCGAGATGGTGAAGCTGCGCGAGCGCTACGGCGACGACCGCCAGAAGATGAACCAGGAGCTGATGGGGCTGTACAAGAAGGAAAAGGTGAACCCGGCCGCCGGCTGTTTACCGATCCTGATCCAGATCCCGGTCTTCTTCGCGCTCTACAAGGTCCTGTTCGTCTCCATCGAGATGCGCCACGCGCCGTTCTACGGCTGGATCGAGGACCTGTCGGCGCCCGACCCGACCACGCTTTGGAACCTGTTCGGGCTGATCCCGTGGGATCCGACGGCCTACCTGCCGGCCTTCCTGATGATCGGCGTCTGGCCGATCCTGATGGGCATCTCGATGTACCTGCAGCAGAAGCTGAACCCGGCGCCAGCCGACCCGGTGCAGGCCAAGGTGTTCATGCTGATGCCGATCTTCTTCACCTTCCTGCTCGGCACCTTCGCCGCCGGACTGGTGATCTACTGGACCTGGAACAACCTGCTGTCGATCGCGCAACAATGGGTGATCATGCGCCGCATGGGCGTGCCGGTCGGGTTCAACCTGAAGCGCAGCACCTGACCGACGCCACGCCGCACGACACCGAGAGCAACGAGGCCGACCAGCTCGACCTGGAAGCCGGCCGGGTGCTGTTCGCCCAGGCCTGCGACTTCGTCACCGCGGCGCTGAACGCCAGCCAGCTCCCCGCCCCGACGTTGCCCGAGATCGCCTTCGCCGGCCGCTCCAACGTCGGCAAGTCGAGCCTGGTGAACGCGCTCACCGGTCGCAAGACCCTGGCCCGCACCTCCAACACGCCCGGCCGGACGCAACAGATCAACTTCTTCGACCTCGGCGGCCGGCTGCTGCTGGTCGACCTGCCGGGCTACGGCTACGCCCGCGCCGCCAAGCGCGACATCAACCGCTGGAACCGGCTGATCCACGACTACCTGCGCGGCCGTCAAATGCTGCGCCGGGTGCTGGTTCTGGTCGATGCCCGCCACGGCCTGAAGCCAGCCGACGAGGAAGTGATGAGCGAGCTCGACGAGGCCGCCGTCAGCTTCCAGGTGGTGCTGACCAAGGCCGACAAGCTGAGCGAGGACGATCTCGCGCGATCGATCGCGGACGTCTCGGCGGCGGCGGCCCGCCATGTCGCGGCGCACCCGACGCTGGCCGTCACCAGCGCCCGCGAAGGCACCGGCCTTCCCGAACTGCGCGCCGCCCTGGCACACTTGAGCTCGACAGAGCGGGAGCGAGACCTGTGCGAGCGCATCCTGGTCGCCGGCGGCGGCATCGGTGGCCTCACGGCCGCCATCGGCCTGGCGCAGAAGGGCCGCGAGGTCCTGGTATTGGAGAAGGCGCCGGCACTGGGCGAGATCGGTGCCGGCATTCAGCTCGGCCCCAACGCCTTCCATGCCTTCGACTATCTCGGCGTCGGCGAGGAAGCCCGCAAGATGGCAGTCTACGTCGACTACCTGCGGCTGATGGATGCGCTCACCGCCGAGGAAATCACCCACATCGACCTCGGCGACGGCTTCCGCACCCGGTTCGGCAATCCCTACGCGGTCGTCCATCGCGGCGACCTGCACGGCGTGTTCCTGCGGGCTTGCGAGGCCGACCCGAAGATCGAACTGCGCACCAACGCCGAGGTCGTGAGCTACGAGCAGGACGACAGCAGCGTCACCGCGCGCCTCGCCGACGGCGAAGCGCTCACCGGCGCCGCGCTGATCGGCGCCGACGGCCTGTGGTCGAATGTCCGCAAGCAGGTGGTCGGCGACGGTCCGCCGCGCGTCTCCGGCCACACCACATATCGTTCCGTCATCCCGACCGAGCAGATGCCCGAGGATCTGCGCTGGAACGCCGCCACGCTGTGGGCCGGCCCGAAATGCCACATCGTCCACTACCCGTTGTCGGGCTGGAAGGTGTTCAACCTCGTGGTTACCTATCACAACGAAGCGCCGGAGCCGGTCGCCGGACAGCCGGTAAGCCGCGAGGAGGTGTTTCGCGGCTTCGAGCACATCCATCCCCAGGCGCAGCAGATCATCCGCCACGGCCAGGACTGGAAGCTGTGGGTGCTGTGCGACCGCGAGCCGACCACGCAATGGGTCGATGGCCGCGTGGCGCTGCTCGGCGACGCGGCGCATCCGATGCTGCAGTACATGGCCCAGGGCGCCTGCATGGCGATGGAGGATTCCGTCAGCCTGTCGCACGTGCTTGCGGCTCACGACGGCGACGTCGTCGCCGCACTACCGGCCTACGCGGCCCGTCGGACGCTGCGGACCGCTCGGGTCCAGCTCACCTCGCGGGCGATGGGCGACCACGTCTACCATCCCGACGGCGCCCATGCCGAACTGCGCAACGCCATCATGCGCGCCAAGAGCTCCGAGCAGTGGTACGAGACGCTGGCCTGGCTCTACGGCAATACAGGTCTGACCGAAGCGCAGGCGGTGTGACCGCCGAGTTTCCCCGCGATCACAGATGGTTTACCGCACTTAGAGAGGCGTTTACGAAAGCTGCGGTATAGTCCGTCTTGGTCAAAGTGGCGTAGTGGGGGACTTACACGCGATGACCGGCAGCGACCTGCCAATTCTCGTCGTCATGACGCTTGTGACCGCGTATTTCGTGTACAAGCGGCATCGAATGCTGTTCCGCGACAAGGGCTATACCCTTGTCGGCGCCGGTCTTTTGTTTCTGACGCTGACCGTGCTGATCGACTGGCTGCTGTTCGGCATCGATCACCTGCTGCCGGTCGAGTTCGACCCCGAATCGTCCACCACGATGATCGCCTATCTGGGCTACGTGCCCGGCCTGCTGCTGATCGGCGCCGGCCTGTCGTTGCTGCTGCCGCGGATCGACCGCCTGGCCGACGAGATCGAGGCCCGCCGCGCCGCCGAGGCGGCCGCCGAGCAGCGCGCCCGCGACCTGCTGATCGCCAAGCACCAGGCGGAGACCGCGAACGCCGCCAAGAGCAAGTTCCTGGCATCGATGAGTCACGAGCTCCGCACGCCGCTGAACGCCATCATCGGCTTCGCCGGCATCATGCGCGAGCAATCCTTCGGACCGCTCGGCCATGCCCGATACCACGGTTACGCCGGCGACATCGAGCACAGCGGCCAGCATCTGCTGGCCATCATCAACGACATTCTCGACATGTCGAAGATCGAAGCCGGCGCGGAACGGCTGAACGACGACCCGGTCGAACTCGGCATCGTCGTGGAGAACGCCACGCGCATGGTCGAGGCCGAGTACCATCGCCTCGGCATCGGCCTGCAGGTCGACAAGCATCTGGCCGACTGCCGCGTGAATCTCGACCAGGTGAAGGTCAGCCGGGTCCTGATCAACCTGCTGAGCAACGCGATGAAGTTCACCGAGAGCGGCGGCGAGGTCAGCCTGGGAACGCGCCTGGCCGGCGATGGCGGCCTGGAGCTTTCGGTACGCGACTCGGGCATCGGCATGAGCCGCGACGAGATCGACATGGCGATGATGCCGTTCGGGCAAGCCGGCGCCATCGCCGGACGCTCGCATGACGGGACTGGCCTCGGCCTGCCCATCGCCAAGGCCCTGATCGAACTGCATGGCGGCCGCTTCACCATCGCCAGCCGGCCCGGCGAAGGCACGACCGTGACGCTGACGATGCCGCCGGAGCGGGTGATCGAGACGTCGGCTCCCGCTTACCTCGCCGCCGGCGAGGACTAGCCGCCGCGCCTAGGCGCCGCGCTTCAGCTTCTCGATCTCGCCGCGCATCTCGTCTTCGCTGAGCGGATAGTCGAACCCGCCACGGGCGTTGAGCATCCGCTGCGGCGGCAGCTTCGCCACCTTGCTCTGCACGCGCAACGCGGTGCGCATGCTGAAACCGGCCTGCCAAACCAGCGACGTCACCACGTAGCCGCTGCCCGAGTTCAGGCCTTTGCGGATGACCGTCTCCGACAACGCCGTCGCCAGGGTCAGCGCGGCGACCACGAAGGCGCGCTGGCCGGCATCGATCGCCTCGCACAGCGTTTCGTCGTCCAGGTTGCCGGCCTCGAACATCTTGCGTGCGCGCTCGGTCTCCTCGCCCTCGCCAGGTTCCTCCGACTTGATCCGCTCGCGCACCGCCTGTGCCAGCATGTCGGCGGTGTCCTCGTCGAGATCGTTACGCTCGGCCAGGATGCCGACCAGCGACACCGCGACGAAGGTCGCGATGCGCCGCACCGCACGCACCGACAGCTCCGGCCGCAGCACCAGCGGCTCGTGCCAGGTTTCCACTTCCTGCGCGTTGTCGATGATCTGATCCAGCGTGTCCTCGCGGATCTGCGCGCTCTTGTTGGCCAGCAGATCGGCGACGGCGGCAACGTCGTAGGTCGCCACCACGGCTTCCGCGACCTCCGACGACACCTCGTCGCGTCGTGCGATCGCGGCCAGCGCCTCGTGCGCGGTGCCGGCGGCGATCACCTCGATCAGGTCGGCATCCGACAACAGCGGCGAGTATTCCAGGATCGGCGCGGCGACGATCGCCTCGATGTCGTGGGCGAGGTCGCGGACCACGTTCAACGGCACTTCGCGGCGCTGCTTCAGCTCCTCCGACAGGATCGCCCGCACGCGCGGCAACTGGTCGTGCGCCAGCATCTCCAGCGTCTCGATGGTCAGCTCGCGAACCCGATCCTGCTCGTCGGGCGACATGTCCGGCACCAGCCGGGCGATCTTCATCGCCAGGTCGCAGCGCACCTCGTCGTCGTCGTCCTTGGCCAGGATCATGTCGGCCTGCACCGGCGTCGCGGCGTTGCCGGCCAGCGCCCGGCGGACTTCCGGTGCCGCGTCGTCGGTCATGTAGTAGAGGATCTCCGGCCGGACGTCGGTGCGCTCCGCCAGCGCCCGGCGCGCCTGCGGGTCGGTGCTCTGCACCATCTGCTTCTGCTCGTCATAGCTCAGCGGCGGCAGCGCGCTCGGAGCCAGGGCCCGCGACAACAGCCGTTTCATCATGATCCGTCTCGCCCATCCATAGCTGCCGGCGACTCGGCGACGATGATGCCGCCCTTTCCAGCCTTCTTCGCCACGTACATTGCCTCGTCGGCCACCGACAGCAGTCGGTCGACCGACACTTCCGCGCCACGGGCGGCCACGATGCCGATCGACATCCCGAACGGCCGCTCGTCCACGCCGGTGAGGTTGCCGAGCGGCGCGAATTGCTCCTGCAGCCGGCGCGCGATCGCTTCGGCGCCGCCGGCGTCGACCTCTTCCAGCCAGACCACGAACTCGTCGCCGCCAAGCCGCGCCGCGATGTCGCCGACGCGCGACTGGGCGCGCAGCAGGTCGGCGACCTGGCACAACGCGTCATCGCCGGCGGCATGCCCGCGCAGGTCGTTGATCAGCTTGAAATTGTCGAGATCGCAGAACAGCACGGCGCCGCCGCGTCGCGTGCGCGCCAGATGCTGCAGTCGCTGCTCGACCATCTCCAGGAAGGCGCGACGGTTCGGCAAGCCGGTCAGCTCATCGGTGCGCGACAACCGGCGCAGCTCGTCCATGTGCTCCGCCTGGGTGATCGCCACCGCCACCGACGGCGCCACCGCCGCCAGGAGCTGGCGGTCATGCGTCTGCCAGGCCGCCGCATCGACGGAGCGCGCCACGCACAGCACGCCACGGGTGGCGCCGTGCTCGACGCAAGCCACCGCCAGGAGGCGCCGCCCGCCACCCGCGAAGGCCAGAACCTTTTCACCGGCGAGGTCTCGGAACCGACGCGCCAGCCGCGCCGTCGTCGCCTCGCCGAGCGTGGCATCGCCAGTGCTTGCCGCGATCACGCCCGATCCGCCGTCATCCAGGGTCACCAACCAACCCTGATCGGCGCCAAGGGCCTTCGCCGTCGAGCTCACGGCCGCAGCCAGCATGGCCACCGGCTCGACCTCGTTGCGGATACTGTCAACCACGGCTTCCGACAGCCGTTCACGCTCACGCGCCAGGTGCAGCGCCGCTTCCTGCGCGCGCAGTTCGGTCACGTCGCGGCAGACACCACGAAACCCCTGCAGCTCGCCCTCGCGACTGCGCACGGGTGTCGCCGAAGCCAGGAAGCAGGCCGGCTCGCCGTCGGCGCGGCGCAGCCACAACTCCACGTCCTCCACCGGCGCCTCGCACGTGAAGGGGAGTTGCGCCGGCATCTCGCGGTCCGGGTGCAGCAATGCGGCGGCCGGCTGACCGTCGAGTTGCTCGATGTCGTAGCCCAGTGCCGCCGGCCGGCTGACGAAGTTGAACACGCCGGTCGGATCGGTCTCCCAGGCGAAGTCGCTGGAGCAGGTGACCAGATCCTTGAACATCTGTCGCGACAGGATCAGCGCGTTGGTCAGCCGCATGTCGGCGGTGGCGTCGCGCCCCAGCAGCAGCGTGCCCCGTCCCGCCTCGGCCGGCACGCAGGCGATGTCGTAGACCCGCTCTTCACCGCCCAGCATCATGTGCACGCGGGTCTGTTCCGAATGACCGGAAGCAGCCACGCGGGCGGCGATGGCCCGCAGGCTCATGCCGGCGACCGACGCGAGCTGCATCTGCCAGCCGTCGGCCATGTCGTTCTGCTCGGCCACGCGGCCGGCGCGGTCCAGTCGCAGCGCCGGGCCGGGGTAGTCGCGCACCAGCGCATCCCCGGCGCCGACCGCCTTGGCCGAGCCGGAAGCGGTGGATTTCGGATCAAACATCGCAGCCAATGAGCGCGCCTTCGGTTACTCCCCGAAGGCTATGGCGCCGGCCTTAACAGACGATGAAATCGCCGGCTCGTGCCCTTGCCAGCCGCCCGGTGTCCGGCGCATAAGGCGGGCCATGGCGGCATTGGATATCGACGCGGTCGAGACCTGGATTTTCGATCTCGACAACACGCTCTACCCGGCGACGTACAACGTCTTCGCCCAGGTCGACCAGCGCATGGGTGAGTTCCTGACCAACTACCTCGGGGTCGAGCACGACGCCGCCAAGAGCGAGCAGAAACGCCTGTTCCGGAAGTACGGCACGTCGTTGCGCGGCCTGATGCTGGAATACGGCATGGACCCCGGGCCGTTCCTCAACTACGTGCATCAGCTCGACCTGTCGCTGATCCCGCGCCACGACCGGCTGAACGACGTGCTGCACCGCCTGCCGGGGCGCAAGCTGATCTTCACCAACGGCACCGCCGAGTATGCCGACCGCGTCGTCGGGCAGCTCGGCCTCGACGACCACTTCGAGGCGGTGCACGACATCATCGCGTGCGCCTACCTGCCGAAGCCCGATCGTTCCGGATACGATTTGATGTGCCACCGCTACGGCATCGAGCCGACGACGGCGGTGATGGTCGAGGACATCGCCAAGAACCTGGTCCCCGCCGCGGCGCTGGGCATGACCACGATCTGGGTGCCGGCGAACAACGAATGGTCTTCGGAAGGCACCGGCGAGCACATCGACCACGTGGCGCCGGACCTGGCCGAGTTCCTCGAACAGGCGCTGGCGGCGCGCGCCTAGTCTCGTTCCGGAAACGGATTGGTCCGGATCAGCCAGACATTGTCGATGTCCAGCACCGAACGGCCGTCCTGGTTGATGAAGGCGCAGACGGTTTGCAGGATGCCGCGCCCGGCCTCCGGACTGGGCCGCTTGGCCTTCACCGTCGCCTGGATTCGCAGCACGTCGTCGGCATAGACCGCGCGCACGAACTTCATCTGGAACGCCAGTTCGCTCGGCAGGAAGTGCATGCGCGCCCAGATCGGCCCCAGGCTCTTGGCCGCCAGCGAGTGCGTGTACGAACCGGGGGCGATGATGTCGCGAAAGCCCAGCGCCCGCGCCGACGTGGCGTCGACATGCATCGGCTGCGGGTCGTAGACGCGCGCGAAATCCAGCATCGCCGCCCGGTGCACGCGGATGCTGGCGCCCTCGAACGTCTGGCCGATGAGAAGGTCTTCGAAGTAGAGCTTCGCCGCGTCCTGCATCTGCGTCGTCCCGGCCGAGTCGGCCGCAGTCTGCCCGTTCCTGTCTGTCGCGGCCACTGCGGGGCATTATCTTGACATTGTTAAGATTGCGTCCGAAGCTCACGGCCGCGCACCGGGGAGACCTGCCATGCTGATGATCGCCCTGATGGCCGCCATCGGGCTCGCCGCCTACGTCCCGCAGTACGTCTGGGGACCGCGCCGCGACTGGCGCATGCCGATGCGCCACGGCATGGCCGCCGCCTTCCTCTACATCGGCACGGACCACTTCCTCAGCCTGGAGGAACGCTACCTGCCGATGATGCCGCCCTACCTCGGCGACTGGGCCCGCGAACTGGTTCTGCTCTCGGGCGCACTGGAGATCGCCGGCGCCGTCGGCCTGCTTGTACCGCTGGTCGTTTGGCAACGCCTCGGGCTGCCGAACCTGCGGCCGGTGGCGGGTGTCGGACTGGCGATGCTGCTGTCGGTGATGGTGGTCGCCAACGGCCATGTCGCCGAGACCGGCGGCAGCGTCCCGGGCCTGCCCGGCAGCCCGCTGTATTACGCCACGCGGCCCTTCTTCCAGCCGTTCATCCTGCTCTGGGCATTGATCTGCTCCGGCGCCGTGATGCCGCCGCGCGCCGCCAACGCCAGCCGTTGACAGCCCGCCGCCGGTGGCTAAGGTGCGCCGGCGATTTCAAGGGAGTGCCGCCATGAGCGACAGCGCGCTGCAAGCCGCCATCGAAGACGCGTGGGAGAAGCGCGACGGGATCAATTCCAGCACCCAGGGCGCGCCGCGCGAGGCCGTGGAAGAGGCGCTCGACGCCATGGACGGCGGCCGGCTGCGCGTCGCCGAGAAGAAGGAAGGCGACTGGCAGGTCAACCAGTGGCTGAAGCAGGCGGTGCTGCTCTCCTTCCGCCTGAACGACATGGCGATGATCGCCGGCGCGCCGGGCGAGAACACCAACTGGTGGGACAAGGTGCCGTCCAAGTTCGAAGGCTGGGGCGACAACCGCTTCCGCGACGCCGGCTTCCGCGCCGTGCCCGGCGCGGTGGTGCGCAAGTCGGCCTACCTCGCCAAGGGCGTGGTCGTGATGCCGTCCTTCGTCAACCTGGGCGCCTATGTCGACGAGAACACCATGGTCGACACCTGGGCGACGGTCGGTAGCTGCGCGCAGATCGGCAAGAACTGCCATATCTCCGGCGGCGCCGGCATCGGCGGCGTGCTCGAGCCGCTGCAGGCCAATCCGGTGATCGTCGAGGACGACTGCTTCGTCGGCGCGCGTTCCGAGGTTGCCGAGGGCGTGATCGTGGAGCAAGGCTCGGTGCTGTCGATGGGTGTGTTCCTCGGCGCCTCGACGCCGATCGTCGACCGAGCGACGGGTGAAGTCATGCGCGGCCGCGTGCCGGCCTATTCGGTGGTGGTGCCCGGCGCCCTGCCCGGCAAGCCGCTGCCCGACGGCACGCCCGGCCCGTCGCTCTACTGCGCCGTGATCGTCAAGCGCGTCGACGCCCAGACCCGTTCGAAGACCTCAATCAACGAACTGCTGCGGATCTGATCGGACGGGGCGCCTACCCTTTCGGGCCGAATATCCGACGCGGGCGCCGTCGCCGGAAAATGAGCCGTAGCACGATGCCGATGGCGCCGGTCACGATCCAGGCCGGCGCCTGCAGCACCTCGACCATCACCGGATCCCACGCGGCCGGGTGCAGGTAGCGCTGCACCAGCGCCTGCATCAGGTTCAGGCTGGGCGGGTGGACGTCGAACCAGAGCTGGCCCAGCGCCAGGGGATCCCAAGCCGCGGCCTCCAGGCTGCGAACGAGTTCGGCGCCCGCCGCCAGGCAGGCCAGGGCCAGAAACAGAAGGCCGAGTAGTCGGCCAATCCACATGCTGTCCCCGCTGGCCGCCGACGAATCTTCCTGTCACAGTGCCGACTTGTACATGCGAAATCAACGCGTTGCCTGGCCGGTTGAGCCCTCCGCCGCATCTGCTATAAGGTGCGCCGCCCGCGGAGGGATGGCCGAGTGGTCGAAGGCGCACGCCTGGAAAGTGTGTAAGCGGTGATGAGCCGCTTCGTGGGTTCGAATCCCACTCCCTCCGCCAGCCTTCACTCGCAGCGCGAGGGGAGGCTGCCGCGACGGAGCCCGACCGGGCGAAGGCGGGCCGGATGCCGCGAGTTACGGCTCGGCAAGCCAAACCTCCCCTAGATCTGCGCTACGTCCCCTACAGCACCTTGGCGAGTTCGGCGGCGAGAGCAGCCGGGCGGCGGCCGGCGGCGGCGCGTGACAGGTTCTCGCGGTAGTCGGTGAAAGGCGGCGCGGCCAGCGCGGCTTCGTCCAGACCGGCGATGAACGCGGCGGCCTCCTCCAGGTTCGCCACGCTCGGACCGATCGGCCCGTAGCGTTCGGCGATGGCGTCGACCAGCGGGTTGGGCAGGCTCAGCACCGGCCGCTCCGCCGCCAATGCATCGAGCAGCACGCCGCTCGGCGAATAGGCGTAGTGCGCCGGATCGTGCGTCATCACCACCATGTCGAGATCGCACAGCCGTTCCACGAAGTCGGCGCGGGAGAGCTTGTCGCGTTGCGGCCGCGTCGTCAGGGCATCCATGCCGTCCTCGTCGGCGCGACCAGGGTCGGCCATGCCGATGGCATGGAACTCGGCCGTCGCGCCGCGACCGCGCGCCAGCGTCGCCAACTCGCAGTAGCGGTCGAACCCCTTGGCCCGGCTCGCCAGGCCGAGGAAGCCGAGCCGCATCGGTCCTGGTCGTCGCGTCGCCGGCGGGTCCAGTGTTTCCGCGATCGGATGTTCGAGCACCACGATCTGCCTGGCCACCGAGGAAATCCTGGCGGCCAGGGCGTCGGCGATGCCGGCCTCTAGGATCAACAGGCGGAAGTCCGACGGCGCCGGCCACACCAGCGCACCTGCCATGTCGAACATGCGTCGCAGTGGATTGCGCGACCGCCAACCCCAGACCTCGGCCAGCGAGCCGTGGATGACCGAGAAGGTCGCCGGGCGCCGGCTTCCGAGCGCCAGGCCTGCGATCTTCGCGCCGATCAGGTTGCCTTGCAGCGCGCCGGCGAAGATCAGATGTCTCGATCCGGCCGCCGACGCCGCCCGCACCATGCGCCAGGCATGCATCGCATCGCCGCGCACCCGCGCGTCCTTGTCCTGCACCCGGGGCGGCGTCTCGGTCGGCTTGAACTCGACCCGTGCTGCGACGTCATCGGGCAGCAGCCGGCGCACCGCGTCGATGTGGCTCGCCTCGGCCCAGAAGGCCAGCGCGCCCGAGTCGGCCGCCGCCGCAACCTGGATCAGACCGGCGTTGAAGGGCGCGTGCTCCTCGCCCCACAGGATCGGGTCGCAGATGATCACGTGACGCGCCGCTGTCAGGCTTTGTTTCTGCCGTAGACGTCATCGAGGCGGACGATGTCGTCCTCGCCGAGGTAGCTGCCGGACTGCACCTCGATCAGCTCCAGCTCGATCCGGCCCGGGTTCGACAGCCGGTGCGCCGCGCCCAGCGGGATGT